>JASIKV010000382.1 GCA_030049455.1 Terriglobia bacterium | reverse complement strand
ATCGATATCGTCGCGTCAGGTAAACCATTATTCTCCGTAATAGTCCACGAACAAGTCGGCAGTCTCGTACAACCTGATTCGATGCAATTTGCCCTGCACAAGTTTCGGCGCCAGCAGCTTCCAGATCTCGATTGCCAGGTTTTCCGTGGTCGGATTCTTCTCCGCGAACGCCGGAACTTCCTTGTTCAGAAATTTGTGGTCCATCAATTCGACCACTTCCTGCTCGAGCAGGGTCTTCAGATCCTTCAGGTCCAGCACCATGCCCGTGGCCGGATCGATCGGGCCGCCCACCGTGACTTCCACCGTGTAATTGTGTCCGTGTCCGAGGGGATTGCTGCATTTGCCGAAGACCCGGCGGTTCTGCTCCGGTGAAAACTTCGGATTGTGGTAATAGTGCGAAGCGGAGAATTCCGCGCGGCGTGTGACGTAAATCATTCCTTCCCTTTCGCGGCGTATTGGCGCCCTTTCCATTGGATGTTCCCGGCCAGTCGGTGGGCACGCAGCGAATTCAAGATCAACGCGCCCAGCAGCGCCGCGCCCAGCGGCTGGTAACTGATTAAATTGAAATCAAAACCCAGGCGCGCCAGGTCGCGCCCGTAGTCCCATTGCCGCACGACGGCAAGAACAAAAAATCCCATGGCGCACAGAGCCGCCAGCGCGCCCCGGTGCGTTGCGGCCATGGTGACGCAGCTCACGACGAACGCCACCTCCGGCAGCACGTCCAGCAGCCACAGCGAGGCGACAGCCGCAAGCATCTTGCCGGTCTTCCCCTGGTAGAGCAGGAACAGGTTTTTTGTCCAGCCCTGCCACATCTCGCCGAAGGTGCGGTACATGCGCGTCCGAACCCATGGCGCTCCCGGAAGGAAGATCAACTTCCCTCCCTGGGATTTGATTTTCCGTGCCAGCTCCACATCTTCCAGAATTTCCGACTTCACGGCTTCGTGCCCGCCGATGCGCTGGTAGGTCTCCCGCCGCACCAGCAGAAATTGGCCATTGGCCGCGGCCGCCGGGGAGCGAGGATCGGAAACTTCCTCAAAACGAAACAGCGCCGCCAGCTTCACGAACACGCAGGGTATGACGGATTTTTCCCACCATGTGGGCGTCTCCTGCTCGGGCGAAACCGAAAGCAGGTCGGCTCGCTCGCCTTCCGCCCGCCTGAGCAGAGCCTCCAGACTGCCCGGCAAATGCTCCGTGTCCGCATCCGTAAAAAGCAGCCAGTCGCCTTTCGCCTCGCGCGCCCCCAGCGCCACCGCGTATGTCTTCCCCACCCAGCCGTCCGGCAAGGCTTCCACGCGCAGTGTCCGGAGTTCAGGAATTTCAGCCTGCAACCCGGCCAAAATCTCCGCCGTTCGATCCGAGGACTGATCGTCCACCACCAGAATTTCCCGAATCCCCTGCTGACCGGCCAGCGACCTGACGACGCGCGCGATGTTTGCCTCCTCATTGCGGGCCGGAACGATGACGGATACCCTTGCGCGCTCGTCATGAATCATATCGCCCGGTCCGGACTTTGATTATAATTGAGCTGCTGACGATGAACAAAAGCAATGCCCTGAAGGTTGCCGCCCTGATTGTGATTCTCGGCGGCTCAGTCTTTTTTGCCCTTCGACAAAGCGCCCCGCACCCGGTGGCGATTGGCGAGCGCGCGCCGGAATTCTCCGTGCCCGCCCTTCCCTCGGGCGAATTGGATTTGAAGAACTACGCCGGGCAGGTGGTGGTCGTGAACCTCTGGGCCACCTGGTGCCCCCCCTGCGTGGAGGAGACTCCCAGCCTGGTGCAGTTCGCCGGGAAAATGCAGTCCCACGGAGTGGTGGTGCTCGGCATCAGTGTGGATCAGGACCTCTCAGCGCTCAACGACTTTGTTCAGAAATACCAGTTGCACTACCCTATCGGGCGCGATCCCAATCAGGCGCTTTCCAGCCGCTATGGCACCTATCAATTTCCGGAATCGTATATTCTGGACCGAAACGGCAGGCTCGCGGAGAAAATCATCGGGGCGACCGATTGGGATGATGATCGCCTTCAGAGTTTTGTCCTCAACCTCGCCGGAAAATGAGTTGTAGCGCGGGTGTCCCCACTCGCGGCCGGCAATTTCCAACCACGCCCGCAGGCGCCACAAAGCGTGTCCTCGATGGTCCTCAAATTACGAACGGGGCCGCCCGCACCAAAATTACATTCCCGGCACCGCGCCGGAACCGAGCGCGTTCATTACAATCCGCCACAGGCTGATGACCTCCACGACCACTTCCTCCTCCGGCACGTTGATTTTTGCCTGCCGGTTGGCCAGTTTTGCCTGATAGATAATCCCCGCCAAAGTAGCCGCCACACCAGGATCGGCTTTTGTCGCACTCTCGGCTGATTTGGTTTTCTTCGCCATTCATCTGCCTCCTTGCGGATGATTGATTGAAGCGATTCTAGCACAGCCTGAATCTTCGCGAGCCGTTCGCGAAATCTCGCCGCATTTGTGTTATGCTCCCCGCAGTATCGGAGACCCGCCATGTCCGAAGCCATGTGGTTGCTGCGATGCCCGCACTGCGATGAGCGCTTCGAATTCGCATCCGAAAAACTGACCCCCACCAAAAACATCGTCCGATGCCCCGAGTGCCATCAGGATTTCAAGGTCAAAGTAACTATCAGCGTTGAGACAAGTAAAATCGGGCGGGTCAGGTAAAGATTCGGTCACCAACCGAGCGTGTCGCGCCGCATTGAAATGCTTTGCCCAAAACCAATCCTACTTGACGGGTCTTTTGATCTTAAGGTATATTAACAAGGTAATAGTACATATAGAATCCGAGCTTGGGAACTCGGTCGAGGAGGCGGTGGTAGGTTTTTGGGCGGCAATGAACGTGCATTCGGGGATGTTGATGAAAACAAAGGGCGAAAAACCGCAATCGGTCAGTTGATGGCCGCAAGCGGAACGAGTGGCCCCACCTTCCACCCTCCATCTGCGAAATAGCGCCATTACTGGGATTATCCCAGAAGTTGTTGAAAACAATGACGGACTCAAGCAGCTTTCGAGCTGAATTGGATCTGAATTCAGGCAGATCAAGCGCACAAAGGCGCACCAAAAAGGCGGTGTAGGAGTCAGGCCAGCGCCTATCGACCCAGAGGCTTGCCGCTTTGTCCCCCTCTATCATATGATTGCTTTGGAGCCCCCGCCCATGACTGATCCCGTATGCGGCATGGAAGTGAAACCCGAAACGGCTGCCGGCTCCTTTCGATATGACGGTCGGGATTTCTACTTCTGCGGCAAGGGCTGCCTGGAACGATTCAAGGCCAATCCCCCGGGATATCTCGCT
>JASIKV010000381.1 GCA_030049455.1 Terriglobia bacterium | reverse complement strand
TGGCTCTATCGTCGCGCGCACGGGCCGCGCCTCACGGGGCCGATCCTCAGCGAGGAAAACAAGCCCACCGTGACGCAGGGTGGCTCGGCCGTTGAGATATACCTTCGCCTGGCTGATTCGCAGGTGGTGAAGTCCATCGTCCAACCGGCGGAGGGCAAAGTGCTTGAATACGTTTTGATGCCCAAGCCGCGCCTGGTGAAGCTCGATGCGAACGATGATTACAAAGAGACGTCGATTGTGCGCCTGCGGCCGGCGCTGGCGGATGGAGACAAACCGATCTGGGGAACTTATCAGTTGACGGTGGTTTACTCCGCGACCTATTCCAATGGAGATGAAATCGGCCGCAACCTCGGGGTGAATCTCTGGCAAGGCGAGCTGACGAGCAACGCAATTCCCGTTGACTTGCGCCCGGCCCTGCCCAATTCCACGGGCATATTGAGCGGTTCCGCGCTCACCAAGGACCTCCAGCCACGCGCCGCGATTCGGGTTTCGCTTCAGGACGAGCAAGGGCTGTTGATCGATCAGGAAATCACCGGGGTCGACGGGAAATTTTTGTTCGAGCACCTACCCATCGCGCTCTACTGGGTAACCGGGCGTCAGGAAGGCGTCACGGAGGATACGGTGACTTATCGTCACCAGGAGTTGACCCAATCCGCGCCCAGCGGCGATGTGCAGTTGGTTTTCTATCCCCAGGAAATCAACAACCAGAAGCAGATGGAGCATAAGCCCGTTTTGTTCAGGGTCGTCGACCCGCAGGGAAACTCGGATGGGATGGTTGACGTGGACGCAACCTATTCCAACGGAGAAATCATTGACGACGTGAAGGGAACGACCGACCACGACGGAACGGTAATGCTGGAACTGCTTCCCGGTCGCAACTCCGTGTCCCTGAAAAAGCACGGCTGCGCTGAGCACGTGGAGCGCGCCGATGTTGACTCGGGCCTGGGCACCGATGGTTTTAAGTTTGTTTTTGATTGTACGAAGAAGTAACCTGCTGGAATCCCTGGGATCCGACCGCAACATCTTTCAACGAGTTTCAAAATATCCCCTGCCCTTCCGCTTGGAGTAGCTTCGGAACTTCTACCGCAAGGAACCTTTTGACTTCTTCCCATGAAGTTGGCACAAGCATGTCCGGGTGTGGATCCTTTTCTGCGTCCTCAAAGTAGGTCAGAGACTTCAGGATATGAACCATGCTGTAATTTGCCGCAGCGTACTTCCTCCTAAACCAGCCCAAGATTGGCGCTAAACCGAATATTTGCGAGGCGGTGCACAAGTCGATGAAATCCCGCTTTGTTCCCCGGCCTGCGATGGCACTCACCTTCATGCAGGCTATGTCACGAGAATCCGCCACTTGAACATCGTTAAAAATCTCACAGGGAAACAACAGCGGATAGTCGAAACTGAGAAAACTGATTTTTGTCCCGTCGAAATCCGCGTGAAGCGCGCCCTGGTCTCTTGATAAAACTGAGAATCGACCCAGCTTCTGCACTTTCTGGATCAAGACATCTTGTTGGAAGAGTTCCAGATTGAAAAAATCCAGATCTACAGACCGCCGGTGCCCGAGTCGAAGGGCCAGACCTGTTCCTCCCGCGAGATAGAATGGCGCGAGTACCGAGCTCTCACTCAATTTCCGCAGAGTTTCGGCCGCTTTAGGGTCGATGGTTTCCTGGTGCCACACAAGCCCCATCTTTTCGCCTGCCATCATCCTCAAATCTGATCGAAGATTGCGGGGGAGACTCTAACCAACAGTTCTGAGGGCCGCGATCTCCCCAGGCGGAACGCGGTAGATGAGCGCCCAGAAATTAGCCGACTTGCGCGAAAGCCTTCGTTCGTTGCGCAGCGTTTCGACAATCTGAGTTTCAGTAAAGGTTCGCTTAAGCCAAATGATAGCATTCTGGTCCCCAAACTCCAGGACGCGGCTGATGGTATAGTCAGGGTAAGCCGCAGCGTCGAAAGTGCTCGGGTTTACATCCCAGAATAATGACCTTAAGTCGTCAGGGATCATATCCGGATTTGTCCGCGTCGATGAACGCCACGACAAACTGCACCACTATCCTGTTTGCAGATGATCTGTGCCGCCAACAACTAGCCTACATGAGCGACTGCATCACCTGGTCCAGAACTTCCCTGGGCGGGCGAACCTTGGATTCCGGCAGAGTGGCCAGCGGCTCGTCTTCGATATTCAGCAGGTCGATGAAATTAGGCTTTTCAGGTGCGACGTAGAAGAGCCCGGTCAGGATTTCGCCCTTGTCGTGCGATTCGGTCAGCAGGTGCAGGGCGGCGCCCTTGTCCCGGGGATCGTAATCGGCATTCACCTTGCGCAGGATTACGTGCGAGCCGTCGTGCAGGGTAATGTCCTTGGTGGTTCCGGGATCGTAGTCGACGGTGATGTCCTCGAAGAAGGGGACGAAGTTGACGTCGGCAATCGGCGAATCGTGGTCCTTCACGTAGCTGTAAGACTTGGTGGACCCCTCATGATCGTTGAAAGTGACGCAGGGCGAAATCACGTCGAGCATGGAGGTGCCGTGGTGCGCCAGCGCGCCCTTGATCAGGGCAAGCAGTTGGCGCTTGTCACCGGAAAACGAGCGCGCAACGAATGTGGCGCCAAGCTGGATGGCCAGCGCGCAGGTGTCGATGGGCGGCAGATCGTTGATCACGCCGGTCTTGAGCTTCGAACCCAGATCCGCGGTGGCGGAGAACTGGCCCTTGGTCAGGCCGTAGCAGCCGTTGTCCTCAATGATGTAAATGATGGGAAGGTTGCGCCGCATCAGGTGCACGAACTGGCCGACGCCAATCGATGCGGTGTCGCCGTCACCGCTCACGCCCATGGCGAGCAGGTGGCGATTGGCCAGCATCGCGCCCGTGGCCACGGACGGCATGCGCCCGTGCACGGCGTTCACCCCGTAGGCGGTGTTCAGGAAGTAGGCAGGGCTTTTGGAAGAGCAGCCGATGCCGGAGAGCTTGGCGACGCGGTGGGGCTCAATGCCCATCTCGAAGCAGGCCTCGATGATGCGCTCGGAAATGGCGTTGTGGCCGCAGCCGGCGCAGAGCGTAGTCTTGTTGCCCTTGTAATTCGTCATCTCCAGGCCGATGCGATTCAGCTTGGCCGATGGTGACGGAGGAACGGTGGTGGTAGCCATGTCAGTTCGCCCCCTCCTGGGAGGCAATTTCGTCGGTCACGCTGCGCGCGTCGATGGGCAGGCCGTCGTAGTGCCGCACGCTGCGGAGTTTCGCGATCTCTTCGGCGCTGCATTCCAGGCGCAGCAGGCCGAGCATCTGCGCGTCGCGGTTCTGGTCGATCACGTAAACGCGCCGGTAGCGGTGGATGAAGTCGTGAACCTCGCGCGTAAACGGATAGCCGCGCAGGCGGCAATATCCCGCGTCGATATTGTGCTCGCGGCGCAGTTGGCCCAGGCTCTCCTCAATCGCCCAGTGGCTGGTACCGTAGGCGATGATGCCCACCTCGTGTTTGGGCGAGTCCGCGACAATCGGCGGCGGCATTTTGGTGCGCGCCGTTTCAAACTTGTGCGCAAGGCGGTCCATGTTGTTCACGTAAACGTCCGGGCGCTCGCTGTAAATCGCCTTCTCGTTGTGGCCGCTGCCGCGCGCGAACCAGCCGCACAGGCGGTCGGGCGTCCCGGGCAGGGTGCGATAGCCGATGCCGTCGCCGTCCACGTCCTTGTAGCGCTCGAACCCGCCCATTTTGCGCACTTGCTCGGCGTTCAGCACCTTTCCGCGCGAGATGGGCTTGGTGGGATATTCGAAGGGCTCCGACATCCAAGTGTTCATCCCTAAGTCAAGGTCGCTCATCACAAACACTGGGGTCTGTAATTCCTCCGCCAGGTCGAATGAGTCGATCGCCATGCTGAAGCACTCGCTGACAGAGCACGGCAAATACATGGGATGCATGGTGTCGCCGTGCGAAAGCAGCGCGGTCGAGAGGACGTCTCCCTGCGCCGTGCGGGTGGGCAGGCCGGTGGAGGGTCCGACGCGCTGGATATCGAAAATCACCGCGGGGATTTCGACGTAGTAGCCGAAGCCCACGAATTCCGCCATCAGGGAAATGCCCGGTCCGGCCGTGGAGGTCATGCTGCGCGCTCCGGCCCAGCCCGCACCCAGCGCCATGCCGAGGGCGGCCAACTCGTCTTCCGCCTGCACGATGGCAAAAGTGGCTTTTCCGGATTCCTTGTCGATGCGATAGCGCTTCATGTAATCGGTCAAAGTCTCGCAGACGGAGGAAGACGGCGTGATGGGGTACCAAGTGACCACCGTGACGCCCGCGAACATGGCGCCGAGCGCCGTGGCGGCGTTGCCCTCAATCAAAATCTTGCCCGCCGTGGCGTTCATGCGCTCGAGTTTGTAGGGGTCGGCCTTTACCAGGTTTTTCTCCGCGTACTCGTAGCCCGCCTGCGCGGCGTTCCAGTTCAGTTCCGCGGCCTTGGCCTTCTTTTTGAACTGCTTTTGCAGCGCCTTCTGGATCTCCTCCATCTCGATGCCCAGAAGCCTGGCCAGAATCCCGTCGTAGATCATATTGCGCACGAGCTTGCGCAGGCGCGCATCCGGGCAGACGGGCGTGACCAGTTGATCGAAGGGCACGGGATAAAAGATCACATCGTCGCGCAGGCGCTTCAAGTTCAGCCGCTCGTCGTAAACGCAGGCGGCGCCCGGCTTGAGCGTCATCACGTCTTCTTCCGCAGTTTCGGGATTCATCGCCACCATGTACTCGCTGTCGCGGCGGCGGGCGATAAAGCCGTGGCGGGAAGCCCGGATGGTAAACCAGGTGGGAAGGCCTGCAATGTTGGAAGGGAAGAGGTTCTTGCCGGAAACCGGAATGCCCATCTGGAAAATTGCGCGAAGCAAAACCAGATTGGCCGTCTGACTGCCCGAGCCGTTGACCGTCGCCACCTGGATGCTCAGATCGTTGATGATCTGCTGCTGACCCGCAGGCGACGAGTCTGCTTTCGGCTCAACGTGAGTAGTTGCCATCTTTTTCCCCTTGGATCCCCTTTCTGGAATTGTCGTGCTTTTTCATCTTCATCCGGCCGCACGCAATGGTGACGCGCCACAACGCAGGAGCCGAAAAATGTTTGGGTGCGGCGGCTGTGCGGGAGAA
>JASIKV010000380.1 GCA_030049455.1 Terriglobia bacterium | reverse complement strand
ACCAGCGCGCGACGGGTCAGTTGATGACCACCCGCGGCTCGCCGCGAGGTTTGCTGGATCCCTCCTTGTAAGTCATGGCGGGAAACGTGCAGCGCCGGAATCAAACCGACGGCGATACCGATCACAGATGAAGTGGCCAGAGCGAAAATAAGCGCAGAGTTGTTCACGGTAATGGCATCCACGCGCGGCAACCCCGGCGGGCTGAGCGCCACTAGCGCTCGCACGCCGTCCGCCGCCACCAGCACCCCCAAAGCTCCGCCGATCGCCGCCAGCAGCAGACTTTCTGTAAGCAGTTGCCGGATTAGACGCGATCGAGCCGCCCCCAAGGCCACTCGCAGCGAAATTTCGCCCTGTCTTTCAGCACCCCGCGCTAGAAGGAGGTTGGTGACGTTCACGCAGGCGATCACCAGCAGCAGAAGAACCGCTCCCAGCACGGCGAGCAGCGCGGGCTTGACTCCGCGCGTGACATCGCCCTGAAGCGAATCGACAATCAATCCATGCTTCAGCGCCGCCCAGGGCGCGCGGGGAAATTCCGGCACGGGCATGCGCGCGATCAGGTTGAGGTCTCTCCGGACCTCCTCAATGCTTGCGCCTGGCCGCAATCTTCCCACCATGCGCTGATGATGACCCCACTCAAAGGTCTCGAGGTCCGTCATGTGCCCGGGGTCGAGTTGCATGGGCGACCAGATTTCCGCCGAGGACGCGAGGACGTCCTCAAAGCCCTGGGGCATCACGCCAATTACCGTGTAGAGGTCGCCATCGAGCGTGAGCTGACGGCCGATGATAGGGGTGCCCGTCCCCAGGTGATGCCAAAGACCGTCACTCAAAATCACCAGCTTGGGCCCTTGAAACCGCTCGTCGGACTCCTGAAAGTCGCGGCCCAGCGCAGGTTTGACGCCCAGCACACGAAAGAAGTTCGCGCTTACGTTCTGCCCGTCCCATCGCTCGGGCTGAGCCGCCCCGGTCATGGTCGGTTGCCAAACATCCATGGAGGCGAGCGATTCAAATGAATGGTTCCGCCTGGCAAGCTCGCGAAAGGTATGAAACGTCACAGCCGACCGCTCGCCCTGGAAGACATCCCAGATCATCAAGATTCGGTCAGCGTGGGGATAGGGCAGCGGCTCAAAAAGGATGGGATTCACCGCGCTAAAAATCGCGGTGCTGGCGCCAATGCCCAGAGCCAGCGTCAGGACAGCGGCAGCGGAAAATCCCGGCTTGCTGCGAAGCCCACGCACGGCGTAGGTGAAATCGTGTACGAGATCCTCCAACCATCGAGTACCGCGAGCGTCGCGGCATTCCTCCTTCACCTGGTCGGCGCCGCCAAACGCCAGCCGCGCCTGGCGGCGGGCTTCCTCAGCGCTCAGACCACGCTCCATCAGTTCGCCGGCGTGCTGGTCAACGTGAAATCGCAACTCCTTGTCGAGATCTTCTTCCATCTGCCCGCGATGCCGGAGTCGATGCCACCAGTTCATTACGCGCCTCCTTCCGACATCTTGAGGATCAATCCGACCGCTTGGGCGAGCCGTTCCCAGCTTGCCGCTTCCGACTCAAGTTGAGCCCTGCCCTTGCGAGTCAGTCGATAAAACTTGGCTTCACGGCCGGTTCCAGTTTCTTTCCAATCGGCCGCCAGCAGGCCGCGATTCTCAAGGCGATGCAGGGCGGGATACAGAGAGCCTTGGGGGACCTGCACGACATCGCGCGACACCTGTTGAAGGCGCTGGGCGATGGCATAACCGTGCACCGGGCCGAGCGCCACGACTTTCAAAATGAGCAAGTCCAGTGTGCCCTGCGGGAGATCCGACTTGGAGGGAGTCATTTGTATACCTCGCCCTTCTACAGATTAAACTACTACCTGTAGAAGTGCAAGGTATAGTGGATATTTAATTTGGAGGCTGCCCTACCCCGCCCTTTGGCGAGGTGAACTCGCGCCTAAGACTTGAAGCTCCCTAAAAGGCGGTACCCGCTGCTACCGCACTGCAAGGCGCTGCGCAGGGAAATTTGCTTCATACCTCGGGGATTTCTTCCGGCTCCTTGGCTTTTCGCCGGGCGGAAGTCTTGCGCCTGGTGGTTTTGGTTCCGGTCTTTGAGGCGCGGGGCTTCCGGGTTTTGGGTCCGGAAGCTGGCTCTTCGGCCACAATTTCTTCAAGGACGACGGGAGCGGCGGGCTCCTCAATTTCGGCCACGTCATCGGGCAGCGCAGCCGCGTCCCAGGTTACGTCCGTCTCCACAGGCAGAGGCAGTTCCGCCTCCATCTCCGCGGGGACTTCGACAGGAACTTCCGCCAGAACGGCAGGAGCAGCGGCTGGGGCGGGCGTTCCGGGGAAAATTCGCCAGACTCCTTTGCGGTCGCGATGCAGCCGCACCCAGCCTTCGCGCTGAGCCTGATGAAGCAGATCGAGCAGCCCACGAAATCCCGAGCGGTCGTCCACGATACTTCCGGCGGCGCGCAGAATCTGGCGGATCTGGCGAAGGTAGAGCGGGCGATTCGGTGCCTTGCCGAAATAACCGGGTAGGACCTGCCGCAATGAGGCAAGCGAATCTTCGGGGCTTGCAGTCGCCGCAGCCGGAGCCGGGGGAATTCCCTCGGCGGCAGAAGCTTCAAGAGGCGCAGCTTCGGCAGCCACCGTCTTGGTCTCGCCAGCGGAAGCCTCCACAGCGGGTTCGGTTGGTATCTCACGGCCTGTCTCGCCCTCGAGGATTTCAACGAGATAGCCCCGGTCGGTGCGGCGCATCTCCACCAATCCAGCCTTGCGGAGTTTCTGGATAAATTCCAGGAACGATCCTGCGCCGAAATCGCGCTCGCTGAAAGTGGCATCGAGCTGCAACAGCGTGCTTTTGAGCAAGCCAAGCTGCGGGGCCACGCCGCGCTCCGCCAGAACCTGAAGGGCGCGCTGAATATTGGGCATGGCGGTGGAAAGCGCGCGGCTTTCACCACCGCGCGAGGCCGAGCGTTGGGCGCGGGCGCGACCTCCGTCGCTGCCCGTCTTCAAGAGATTTTCGTACGAAATAAACTCGTGGCAGTTCCGCTGCAAGATGCCGCTGGTAAACTGACGCCCGCCCACCACAAAGACGCGCTTGTCATACTGCTTTAGTTTTTCGACGAGAGCGATAAAGTCGCTGTCGCCGCCCACGATCACGTAGGTGTTGATGTGATTGTGCGTGAAAGCCATTTCCAGAGCATCGAGCGCCAGGTTGATGTCCGCGCCGTTCTTGTCGCCGCGCGGAGTCACGCTGCGCTGCACCATGTGGATGGCATGCTGCGTCATCTGGCGGCTATAGTCATTGGCGCGCGGCCAGTCGCCATAGGCGGTTTTGCTCACCACTTCCCCGCGTTCCTTCAGCGCCTCGAGCACAATCGAGACGTCGAAATCCTTCCCCAGCGTCTCCTTGACGCCGATTTGAATGTTGTCAAAGTCCACAAATACTGCAATTTTCAATCGATCTTCAGCCACAAATCCTTCTTTCACCCGGGGAGCCTTTTGGATTTATTTCGTTGGGTCATCCCTCGGGAAACTGCCTGCCTACCATGATACTCCCAGTGCGCGGTTCTTGGCATCCGCAGAATTGCCGCGCTACGGGTCAGTGCTAACCAAAGGCAAATTTAAGCGTCAACTAAGTTTATGAGGCGTGCGGCCGTCCCCGATGGCGACAAGTAGTTCAACGGATTTGATATAGCCCGAACCGGCAGCCAGCGTGCTGCGTACTCATTTTCAGGAGGCCCGTGATGCAGGAGCCGCTCAGCAATCTTCGCTACTCAATACGGCAGTTTCGGAAGGCGCCAGTTTTCACCGCGACGGCGATACTCACAATGGCCTTGGGAATCGGTGGCACCACAGCCATCTTCACGCTCATTCATGCCGTCATGATCCGCTCGCTTCCCGTTAGTGATCCGGCAAGCCTCTACCGCATCGGCGAAGGGGACGACTGCTGCGTGGAGGGCGGGACGCAGGACCGGTGGGGCTTTTTTTCATTTCCCCTTTACGAACGGCTGAAGGCTAACGCGCCGGAATTTGAGGAAGTCGCGGCCTTCCAGGCCGGTTGGTGGCGCCTCGGCGTGCGGCGCGAGCATGAATTGGCCGCGCGGCCTTTGCGCTCCGAATTCGTTACGGGCAATTACTTCGCCATGCTGGGCGTGCGGGCCTTCGGCGGCAGAGTGCTTACGCCCGACGACGATAAGGCCTCCGCGCCGCCCGTGGCGGTCATCAGCCATCGCCTGTGGCAGAACACCTACGGCAGCGACCCATCGGTTGTGGGTTCCACGATTGATGTGGAAGGGCACGCTTTCGCGGTAATCGGCGTTACGCCTCCCGGATTTTTCGGCGAGACCCTGGGCAGCGATCCGCCCGATATTTGGCTCCCCATTCAGCAGGAGCCGTTGGTCTCCGGTGAGACCAACCTTCTGCGCCAGTCCGTCGCCGCGTGGCTGCGCGTGATGGGCCGATTGCGCCCGGGAGCAACGATTGCCGGCATGGGGCCGCGCCTGACCGGCGTGCTGCGGCAATGGATTCAATATGACGCCGGCTATCCCGCCAACTGGATGCCGGAGATCGTCCGAAATCTGCCCAAACAGGTGGTAAACGTCATTCCCGCCGGCGGCGGCGTAGCGGTGATGAAGGAAGAGTACGGGCGGAGTCTTGAGATCTTGCTGACCGTCTGCGGCCTGGTGCTGCTGATTGCCTGCGCCAATGTTGCGAATCTAATGCTGGCCCGGGCGGTGGCGCGCCGCGGCCAGACGGCCGTGCGACTCGCCCTGGGTGCAACGCCCAGGCAGATTATCGTGCAGGCGCTTTCCGAGAGTACGTTGCTGGCGCTGGCCGGCGGTGTGGCCGGATTGTTGCTCGCGGTCGGAGCCGCCCGGTTGTTGCTCAGCCTGGCTTTTCACAACGCCCATTTTCTGCCTATAAGCCCGTTGCCCTCCGTGGAAGTACTGGCGTTCGCGTGCGTTTTGGCGCTGGCCTCCGGAGCGATCTTCGGAGCGGTCCCCGCCTGGTTCGCCACGCGCACCGACCCCGCTGACGCTTTGCGCGGCGCCGGACGCAGCACGGGCGATCATTCTTCATTCACGCGCAAAGCCCTGCTGGTTGTTCAGGCCACGGTGTCCGTTGTGCTGGTTGCGGGAGCCGCCATGCTAGCGCGCAGCCTGAATAAACTCGAGAATCAGGATTTTGGCTACCCCATCCAGGGCAGGGTGGAAGTGGACCTGCATTATCCCCAAGCCGGTTATTCCCCGTCCAAGTTGAGCGCCCTTTACGGGGAATTGGAAGACCGCCTGAATCGCCTTCCCGGCGTGCAACGCAGCGGCTTGGCGCTCTACAATCCCCTGACCAATAACTGGGGCGAGGGGGTTTACGTCAATGGCCATCCCGAGCCCAAACAGGGCGAAGAGGGCTCGTCCTGGGATCGCGTCAGTTCCAATTATCTCCAGGATCTCGGTGTGGCCGTGGTGCGCGGAAGGGCATTCACCGCTGCCGACAACGAAACATCGGAGCCCGTGGCTGTGGTGAA
>JASIKV010000379.1 GCA_030049455.1 Terriglobia bacterium | reverse complement strand
GGGTTCGAATCGCGTCTTGCCGTTTCGCAATACTGCAAACCTCTGCTGGTCACTCACCCACAAATCGCCGCTGCCATCGCGACGGATGCTCATCCATTTTCCCTTGGGCAGGCCCTCCGCTTCGCCAAACACCGTGACCCGGCCACCGGATATTTGGCAGAGGCTTGTGCCGCAGCCGAACCACACTCTGCCGGATTCGATGAATATCCCGTGCGCATCCGCACCCCCCGCCCCGGCCGGGGTGGCGATGGCGTGCAATGCCAAATCCTCGCTATTCTCCGCGGAGGTTGCTTCCACCAGGCCGTGGTCAGTGGCCACGTAGGTTCGCCCCGCGCCGTCGAAGGCGATTCCGCTATAGCTATCCACCCCTCGGGCGTCCGGCAAGGGCACTTTTTCAAATCGCTCTCCCTTTTGCTGGTAGAGGCCCACGCGGTAGCCCGCCAGCAAACTTCCGTCCGGAGCTTCACCCAGGCTCAGGGCAACGTCGCGGGGAAGGCCATCCGCAGGTCCATAACGCTGGAACCATTGCCCATCAAAGCGGAAGATGCCGCTTTCCGTCCCCGCCCACACAAATCCCCGGCGGTCCTGCGCGAGGACCTCGACGGCTTGATTCGTCAGGCCGTCCTCCGTCCGGTAGTAGCGAAAACTGTATTGCTGGGCCGACCCGATAGGAGTCAGGGCGAGGCTGGCGAGGGCCGCGACAAAAAAGGTGGTGACCCGGAATGTGCACTTTGACACATCCCTAATATCGGCGGAGCTGAATACTCACTTTAGGTTTTGATAATGATTAGGCTGGAGCTTCGTAGCGGGTTGCAACGCCGATGCGCTCAGGCAGGCTCCCTCGCGCCCGTCAGGGCTTTCAGAATATCCGACCGGGTAACCACGCCTTCCAGGCTCTGGTCGTCTGCTGTCACCAGCAGGATGGCTGGGGTTTGTTCTTCCGCCAGCAGGCGCAGGGCTTCTGTGGCGTCGCAATCGGGCGGCACCCGTTTAACGTTCCGATCCAGAATATCGGCAACTTGAGTCTCCGCCCACTTTTCGCTGGCGACCTGCATGAGCGATTTTACGTGGGCAATGCCCAGCACGCGGCGGTTTTCCACGACGGGGAAGCAGGTTTGGATGTGCGGTGGCGCGGCAAGCGCGGCGAATTCGCGCAAGCTAAGGGTGGGGGATATGCAAACCACCCGCCGCTCCATGAATTCCCCGACGCTCAGGTTCTGCAGCTCGGCGATTCTCGTGCCTTCGTGCAACTGCTGATCGCCTGACACCGAAGCGTCGCCCGAAACCCCGTAGGCCACGGCGGAACCGATCAGGGCGGGAATGATAAAGGCGTGTCCGCCGGTGGCCTCCGCGACGAACACCACGGCGGCGAGCGGAGTCTTGTATCCTGCGGCGATAAACGAAGCCATTCCCACCGCCGCGTAGAGCTCCAGGTTGGTGCTGTGCGCGGCCAGTTCCGCGAAAGCGGTTCCGAACGAGCCCCCGGTCAGGAACAGCGGGACGAACATGGCGCTGACGCCGCCTGAGCCCAGGGAAAAGATCGTCGCGAGCAGCTTGAGGATGCCGAATATGATAAGCGCAGGCGCGGTGTGGCGCGTATCGAGAATCATTCCCACGGCCTCATAGTTGGGGCCGATGGGCACCAGCTGGCCGGGGTAGATCGCCAGGAAGAAGAGCCCGCAAACGCCCGTCAGCGCGCCACCCAGAGTCAACTTGAGCCAATGTGGAATTGACCACGCCACCACAAACTGCCGCGTGCGCCGGAAAGTGGTGTCGAATATCATCGCGGCAAGGCCAATCACCACCCCCAGCAGCGCGCACCACACCAGGTCTTTGCCCGTGAAGGACTCCGAAGCGGCAAAATTGAAGATGGGCGCGGCGCCCAGTATCGCCGCCAGCGTTACGTACGAAACGACCGATGCGATGAGGGAAGGCAGAAGCGCTTCGTGAGCCAAATCGTCGCGGTAGGGCATTTCGAGCGCGAACACCATGCCCGTCAGCGGAGCGCGGAATACCGCCGCCATGCCCGCCGCCGCGCCGCTGATCAGCATCACTCGCCGGTCGCGCGGGTTGAGCTTGAATCGCCGGGCGCGCTCCCAAATCCACGAGCCGATGGCCGCGCCGCCATAGATGCTGGGGCCTTCCAGGGCCGCGCTGCCGCCCGAACCTACCGTGGTGACCGCCGCCAGCAGCTTTGCGAAAAACGGGCGCATGTCAATCACCCCGCCATGCTTGTGGTAGGAGCGAATCACTTCTTCTGTGGAGTGTTCGTTCGGGTCGGGGGTGAAGAATTGCATGATCAGGCCCGTCACCAGGAATCCGAAGGCGATGCCCGGAATGATGGCCCAATGGTGAAGAAGGTAGAAGGCTAGAACGGGCGGCCAGACCACTTTCAAAATGACCACGGCGACGGCAGTAATCGCCAGGCCGGTCACCACGCCGATTATCGGAGCAATCACCAGCCACTTGAAGAGGCCGCGGGAATAGGTGTGGCCCAGGTCCTCATGAACCAGCGGCAAAAACCTGCGGAGCAAAGGGAATCTCGTTGCCCATCGGGGATCTGACCATCTCCGCAGCCGGGGATTGTTCATCTTAGTGTGAAGAGCCTGATGTGAAGAGGGAACTCATTTCGGCGCCGCCCTTTTGGGTCCCGGCGCCGGCTTCCAGCCGGTACGCAAGCCGCCAATCGGGCGGCGTCGCGTTTAAATCGGCCCGGCCGCCTCATACCGCGCCTGCCGCCGCGGGAACCTCGCGCGGGCGAGCCTGGGGCGTCTTCATAATCTGGAATTGCAGCGCGCGCAACTCCGCGATGTTCCGGCGCGAAATCTTGTCGAGAATCGAGTGTCCCTTGTGCGTCAAGTGGACCTTGACAAAGCGGCGGTCCTTCTCACCTTGCGCCTTGCGCACCAGCCCGCGCTGTTGGGCGCGCTGCACCAGTCCCACCACGGCGTTGTGCCGGCCCTGAAGGAATTCTGCAAGTTCGGAAATCGTCGCCCAGCCCCGGCCCGTAAAACCCGCCACGCCCAGCAGCAACTGGTGCTGCTGCGGAGTGATGTCAAGCGAACGCGCCACCTGCTCACTGAAGCGCTGGAAGCGCCGCACGCGATAGCGAAACCAGGCCAGCCGCCGCATGGCCTCCGGAGGGGTAAAGCGGTGACCGTTTGAATGTTCGGCTTTCATGAACCTAATTATATCACATTGTGATTTAAATTGCGGCGGAGATTGATTAGACGCTGTTTCAAAACCTTGTGGAAATGTTGAGCTTTTAGCCCCGCAGGGGCGCGATATGAATAGCCGGGGGCAGCGCCCCCGGAGAACGTGCAACCCCTCACCCCCATCCCCTCTCCCCGCGTGCGGGGAGAGGGGCGCCGAAGGCGGGTGTGGGGCCGTTTTCCGGGGGTTTCACCCCCGGCTATTGAATTTGCTCCCCTCCGGGGAGCCCCGACAGACAGGTTGTCCTCAGTCCGTCGGCTGACGGATCGCGGGTGGTCCCGCCGAGGCGGGACGCGCTACAACGTTCAAACGAGCCAACTAGTAGATTTAGATTTTGCGAAAAATGGCG
>JASIKV010000378.1 GCA_030049455.1 Terriglobia bacterium | reverse complement strand
CTCTGCCTGAATCGCTACCGGCTGGCGCAGAGATGAAGCTCAATCTCAGCGTCAAACCTTGCAAGATTAGCATTAATTTGTGGTCGCAGACTTCCCACCCCAAGAGTCTGCGCAAGACTGGAGGGCCTACTGCCCGCTAACCTACCTTCTCCGGCTGCTTGTAGAGCGCCTTGGGATCGACCAATTGTCCCGGCATGTAGCGATCGTGATGGCGGACCCACGCCATGGTGTGGGCCAGGCCAGCCTCATCGCGCCCCTTGGGCACTAGGTCGAGAAAGTTGTACGTGCCCACCAAAATATCGAGCCCGCGCGCGTAGGTGGAATAGGTGTGAAAGATTTCGTCGTTTTCGTTTTTGTAGAAGACGCTCAGGCCAGGACCTTCCTCCGAAGGAAATTCCATTTCTGTGTAGTTATACTTCACTTTGCCTTTGCCCTTCTCTTCGGGCAAAAACGAAACGTGGTAGTCAAAGTTAAAATCGCTGCCATTTGAGGAAACCCACTTCACCTTCCAGCCCATGCGCTTCTGGAATGCCTGGATTTCCGTATAAGGCGCGTGGGAGCACAGGGTCAGGGTCACGTCACGCGCTCCCAGGTGAACAGTGGCGCCGTCAAAATGGTCCGTCAGGTAGGAGCAGCTTGGGCAGCCTTCCTTCCATCCTGGACCGAGCATGAAGTGGTAGATGACGAGCTGGCGATGTTCGCCGAAAAGCTGGGCTAGCGATTCCTTACCCTTGGGCCCTTCGAAAACATATTGCTTCTCGACTTTTTCCCAGGGCAATTCGCGGCGTTTTTGGCTCAGATCATCGCGCAGGCGGGTGAATTCCTTCTCCTCCGCCAGAAGTTCCTTGCGGGCCGCCAGCCACTCGGCGGGTGGGACCACTTTGTGGTTCTGCAAACTGCTGTTGGCCACGGTGATTCTCCTTGGTAGCGCTATTTCATAATTCGTGGCACGGGCATCCTGCCCGTGAAAGGATCACGGGCAGGATGCCCATGCCACGACTTCAGTTCACCAGCACATATTTCACGTCTATCTCGGTCTGCACCTCAACTGGCGCGCCGTTCAACTCGAGGGGTTGATACTTCCACTTTGAGACCGCGTCCATGGCGGACTTAATCAGCAGCGCGTGGCCGCTGATGACCTCCAACTCTTCCACCGTGCCGTCGATGCCGATCATCGCTGCCAAGCGGACGGTGCCCTGCACGCGCGCATTCCTGGCGACCTGCGGATACACCGGCGGCGCCTGGGAAACAACGCGCGTTGACTCCATTTCCCCGGGCATGCGCACAATTTTGGCAGGCGGAGTGCCGGCGGCATTTTTCGGGTGGGCGGCCTCGTGAGAAGTCATGCTCATCGTTGACGCTCCGAGCTTCGACTGCCCGGCCTGTCGAATGGCTCCCACCAGATCGGGCTTTGCGCCGGCGATTTCGTAGGCGTGCAGGTACTCGTCGTAGGGTTCGAAATCGATTCCGCGCACGGTGATCAATTGCGTCAGAACATCGCTTTCCATGCCGGTGAGCAGAAGATTCAAAATCTGGTCGCGGTCGAGTGGAGCATCGCGTGAAGGCGCAGCGTCGGCGTCGGGGCCTTCCGGCGGCCGCTGGGCAACGCGCACCGCGGTAATCACTCCATCGTCTGCGCCGACTTTCTTGAGCAGGTCCAGGTAGGTCTTCTGCGGCTGGAAGATGATTCCGCGCTCAACGACGAGAGTCGCCACTCGCGAACTGGGAACATCGCCCAGCACCAGCGCCAGCACCTGCACCTTGTCGAGCGAGTCGCCCTTCATCGAAACGGATTGCGCCATGCCCATGCCGCTGGGAAATAGCAATATTGCCGCCAGGATGATTTGCGCTTTCACTTGTCTTCCCTCCCTGATGCTGATTGTCGTTATGATAACTCCAAGAGGCAAGCCGTGGCGCTGAGAATTCTATGGCGTCTGTTTTGTTGTAGCGGCGCTCTGCGAGCGTCGGCACACGTGGCACGGCCATCCTGGCTGTGCACATGGGCTGGTAGTCCATGCCACAAAGGTCCTGAGTTTACTTGGGGGATGACACTGTCGCTGCCGGCAAGGGTTGCAGCAACTGTTCCTTGCGATAGACGAGGGTATTGGTGTCGTAAGCGGCAATTTCGAAATCGTGGCCGTGGGTAATGGCATCACAGGGGCAGGCTTCCACGCAGTAGCCGCAGAAAATGCAGCGGTTGTAATCAATGTTGTAGACTTCGGCGTAGCGCTCCGCGGCGCTGATGCGGTGGTCGCCGGTGTTCTCCGCAGCTTCAATGTGGATGCAATTCGCCGGGCAGGCAGCCGCGCACAGGAAGCAGGCAACGCATTTTTCCAGACCGTTCTCGTCGCGCCGCAGCACATGCACACCGCGGTAGCGATCCTCAAAGTGCACGGGCTCGATGGGATAGTTTTCCGTCACCGTCGGCCCGAGCATCTCCTTGAACGTGGTCGCGAATCCCTTCGCAAGCGCCACGGCGGAATCGGCCATTTCCTTGACGATGTTTGGCATCAGCCCCGTCGAACCTCAGCGACAGTATAGCGGAAGGGGTGGGTTCGGTCAAACTCCGGCACTCTTCTGGAGCGCGGCTGTCCCAAGCCGCAAGCCTCGCGCTCCGGCTGATCAGGACCCGATTTGGCGGGCAACCTGCGGGGTTCGCGCCGAATCGAATCGGCAAGGTTGGAGTGTGCTTGTCAGAGGACCGCAAGGGGTGTAGAGTGATGTTCAGAGGACCTCGGGCACAGCGAATGAGCAACCCGGCCCGGCTCGCCCTTGGACCTTTCGTCGAGGAGAATCTCATGAAGAAGTATGCAGTAAGCTTCGTCACAGGATTGCTGGCGGCGGCAATGCTCGCGCCCTTGGCGCTCGCCACAGACACCAAGGTTCCGCCTCCGACCGGACAAATTATCCCTGCCGGAAGCCTCCTGCACGTTCGCCTGACGTGCACGCTCACCTCAAAAACCAGCAAACCCGGCGATCCCTTCACGGGTATCGTAACCACGCCGATTACCGTGGATGGCAAGGAATTGGTGGCGGTGGGCAGCTCGGTGGAAGGCCACGTGGCATTCGTGAAGCAATCCGGCCGCGTCACCGGCGTAGCGCAGATGCGCATTGTGCTGGACGACATCATCACCCCCGACGACGTCAAGCTGGCCCTGCCCGCGGGGCTGGACGACTTAAACGCCGGACCCTGCGCCAAAACCACCGGCGACGATGAAGGCACGATCAAAGGTTGCGGCAAGAACAAGAAAGACGCCATGAAAGACGCTGCCATCGGCGGGGCCATCGGTGCTGGGGGCGGTTCCATGGTGGGTTTGGGGCATGAGATCGACTGTGAGTATTACGGCAACTGCGGCGGGCCCGGCCTGGGCACGTCCATCGGCGCAGGCGCGGGGATCGGCGCCGGCACCGTGCTGATCTACGACCTGCTGAAGCACGAAAAGCACATCATTCTGGTACAGGGCACCACCATGACGTTCATCATCAACCGCTCGGTGGATGCAGCCAGCGGCAAGCCGCTTGAGCCGAATGCCGGAACCGAGGCCGCCGCGCCCAGCACCGATACTGGCAAACAGTAATCGGAAAACCCCGGAGGGCAATTCCCGATGCCCGCGCGATTTTCAATTGAACTCTTCCCAACCCAGCACAGGAAATTTGCAATGAAAACGGCATGTGCACTGGCGTTGGCATTGGCCACGGGCGTTCTGACCGTGAATTCACTCCTCTTGGGCGCAGATGACAGCGATATTGCGCTTCCCTCAGGGACGGAATTGGTCGTCAAGCTGACCATGACCTTGAGCAGTAAGGGCAGCGAAGAAGGCGACCCGTGGGCAGGGAAGGTCACGGAGCCGATCTTCGCCGACGGGCAGGAAGTCGTTCCGGAACAGAGCACCGTGAGGGGTCGTGTGACATTCGTCAAGCCTGCGGGGCGCGCCACCGGCCGAGGTGAAATGCGCCTGGTGGCGGAAACCATTACGACTCCTGAGCACGGAACCTTTACGATTGTCGCGCGCCTTCAAAACGCCGACGACCAAAACGGCACCAAGATCAAGGACGCGGAAGGCACTCTCGAAGGCCCAGGCAAAAGCGATAAGAGCATTGCCAAGGACGCAGGGGTGGGAGCCCTGGGCGGCGCCGCAATCGGCAGCATTGCGCACGGCGGCAGCGGAGCGCTCTATGG
>JASIKV010000377.1 GCA_030049455.1 Terriglobia bacterium | reverse complement strand
GTCTGGAGATCGATCCCCAGTCATTGAAGTTGGGCGTAAGAATAGCGACGCTGTCCGCACTCGAATGACTTGGTGACTTCGCTGGACTCTCCATAGTCAGGCATTCCCCTCTTAAAGGAGCATCTTACCCGAAGTACTGAAATGTCCTCCAGAACTCCGGCCAACCCCGAAGGGGCCCGCCGCACACAAAGATTTCCGGGTGGCTGCGCACCTCCTCGTTTTCCACGCCGTACCTATTCCCGGTATGTCCCATGAGGGCGCACAGCGCGAAGTTTCTGATTGCGACCTCGCGCGACAGCCCCACCACGATCAGAATCTGCGGCGGTGGGTTGCCATAGCCACGCAGCCAGAACGAATTCATGCCGCTGATCGCCTCAGGCAACCCGTAGTGAGGACCGTAGAGATTGATCGCTCCTGCCTCGCCGTAATTGCCGGCCAAAATTCCCACCTGGGCGCGGTTTTCGGCGGGAAGTGAGTCACGAATATTGGCGACCGTCGCGACCAGTTCCGGCCAGCCAATCTCCTCCTGGAAGTCGGCGTTTCGCCTGATCGCCATCCTCCCCCATGACGAGTCAGGGGGGGCGATAGGGACCACCATGGACCCCGCTGCGATGGCATCCGCCACAAGCAGCGCCCAGGCGAGGGCCCGTAGGCTGTGGGTCCATTTGCGTCGCATTGCCCCCACCCACTGTTCGAATCGCACGGATCCCGCGGCATACAGGACAGGGTAGGCCGGAACCAGATAATAACCGCGGCCCCGCCAAAGAATCAACAGCACGAACGGAACAGCATACATCCAGCCCAAGGCGCGAAACCGCCGCCCGCTTTTTGAGATCAGGTAATAGTAGAGTCCGGTCATCCAGAGCGGAAAGGCGAGAAGCGACTGGGTAAATTGATCAAATACAAATCCCTGCGTTCGGCCGAGACGAATATCCCGCCCGTGAATATACTTCGCAAAGTCCAGGGTTATAAAGGCGTGGCGTACCTGCCAGAGGATGTTGGGCAGGACGATGAGCACCGACAACCCTGCGCCATACCACAGCCATTTGCTGCGCAGATACCGGCGCGCATCGGTGGCCAGCACCCCCGCCACGACTCCGGCAATGTAGAAGATGATGGTGTATTTCGACATCATCCCCAGACCGATGGACCCGCCGATCGCCACCCACCAGCGGGGGTCGTTGGATTTAAGCAGGCGAAGGACGCAGTAGGAAGTAAGCGTCCAGCACAGGTAGTCGAAGGCGCTGTATTGCAGACGCGCGCCGAACACCAGGGCAATCGGCAGGGCCGCCACGACTGAGATGAGCTGAGCGCCCCGCCCTCCCCCCAGCTCACGCGCCATCAGTCCGGTCAGCATCAATGCCATCGCCACAGGGAGCGCCGCGAAGAGGCGAAAGCCTCGCAATGAGGCTCCGAAAAGCTGCAATGAAAGGCGAGCGAAGAGGGGTGTGACGGGCGGCTGCCACACGTAGCCCCAGGCCAGGTGGCGCGCATCCTCGAGTGAGGCCAATTCGTCGCGATGAAACCCGTAGCGACCGCCCGCCAGCACGTGCACGATGACGGTCGCCATCGCGAAATAGGACAGGAGCGCAATATCACTTGTCCAGGGGGACTGCCGCCTCATTTCGGATGGCATAAACTCCCAGTCTGCCAAAGGCGCAATGAGCTGGCAAGACTCCGGGGGCGAAAAAAAAGGAGGGGTCAGGTCCTAAACCCCTCCAGCCAGTCTGAAAACTGTTTCAAGGAAAACCGGAGGGATTACGTTCAACCCCTCCGGGAATTCAGTTCGATTAGAAGAACAACCGGAGACCCATAGACATCTGGCGAGCGCCGTCCGCCGCACCCCCCGGCCTTCCAAAGTTGGAACTGGTAAGGCTGGTGGTGATGCTGCCAAAGTCGGTTCGGTTGAAGAAGTTGTTTATCTGGAGCGAGTACCGGAGGCTTACCTTGCCTTCTCCCCAGACACCAATCATCTTGTTGATCCCGATGTTCTCGTTTCGGAACCACGGTTGGCGGTACTGATTGTTGTAGATCGAGCTGTTGCCCTCCGTACCGATAGGAGCCTGAATGAAAGAGGCGCTGCCGGTGATGCCGGAGGGGTTGGCCGTGGTGACATCCGCAGTGTTGGTAGCGGTGGTGAACCAGCGGCTGTAGTAGTTGTCAGGATTGAGTGAGTTGGTGGCAGTATTGGTCTTGATGGGAGCTCCCGTGAAGTCCGCCTTGGTGATTTCCCAGCCCATGTAGGTCGTGAGGTTGCTGGTGGGGCTGAGGATCTCGATCAAAGCGCCGGAGCGATACTGTCCCACGCCCGCCACGTTCCAACCACCGATGAACCTATTGACCAACCCGCTTGTTCCACTGAAGAATTTCTTCCCGCGGCCAAAGGGCAGGTTATAGCTCATCATGAAGTTGATGATGTTCGGGTAATCGTTGTTCGCGAAGGACTTGTTGTCAGCACGGTTGTCGGGATCTTGATTCGCTTGGGTGCCTTGGTAGTACCCAAAGATCTGCGAGCCGACGTCGATATTGAGGTTTTTCGAGCGGACGTAGCTGCTCTCCAGGTTCAGATCGCCGAATCGATGCTCGACGATGATTTGGAGAGAATCGTAGGAAACCCAGCCGTCGCCAGCATTGTTGTCGTTCACAACACCCGTCTGCGGGTACGGACGGAGAGCCTGGAAAAGTGTCGCTTGGCCTCCCCAACCGGTGGTCCAGCAGATTTGCCAGCCCGCGCACGTGGGGTTATTGCTGTTGACTCCCGAGGGAGCGAAATAGCCGAGAGCGTTCAGTTCAGGGCCCTGGGTCGCGTTGTTAAAGCTCCAACTCAGCAGGTTGGTATTCGCCGGGACCGTGAAGGCACCCGTGTAAGCACTGGCAGCCACGTTCTGAACGGTTGGCGTGCTCATGAGATGCAGATCAGCGGCCGGCAGCACATTGAGCTCGTCGGAGCCCGCCGCTTGGTGCGTCCGCTGGCCGACATAGCCAATCTGGAAGAGCCAGCCCTTGTATTGGCGCTGGATCGTCAGGTTCATATCGTAGATACGTGGCGCAACCCCAAATTTCGGGCCCATGTACATGGGATTGCCCTCGTTGCTCCCGGCACTGAAGTCATCGACGCCGGGAAGTTGCTGAGCCGGAGTATAGCCCGCCTGCGGATTAACGCCCGGCGACCCGGTGACGGTCGAATCCCAGGTATATTCCGTCCCGTTCGCAAAGAGCGCCGAGTCAAAGCCGTCGCCGCCCTGCGAATACGCGCCGTTGCCGTAACCGTCCGTGCAACCGCAATCGCCATTCCCTTCGCCCTCATAGATGAGGCCGAAGGATCCGCGAACGACGGTATTTTGGGTTGCCCGCCAGGCGAAGCCTGTGCGCGGCCCGATGTCACTGAAATCGGTGGGGTAGGGGCGGAGTGTTCCGGTATGCCCAGCACCATAGCCCATGTAAATCAGGGCGCCCGGAAGGTTATCGGCCGCAGGATTAGGTGTAATGATGCTGAACGAGGAGTCCCCGCCGTTCGCGTAGTGCCAGTTGATGGGAACCTCGTAGCGTATGCCGAGATCGAAAGTCAAGTTCGGCTTGATTTTCCAGGTGTCCATGAAATATCCCGCCGTGTAGGCGTACCGGATGTTCGCCATATAAGGGGGGGGAACGGCTTGATAGGCAGAACCAGGCATGCCCAGCAGGAAGCTGGCGAAGGAATCGCCCGTGGTAGTACTTCCGGCCACTGATGCAGTCTGAGCATTGGAGAATGTGTAGGTTCCATTGGTCCCGGACCAGTCATTATTAAGCGTGGCGGAACGGCGAATTTCCCACCCCATCTTGAATTCGTGCTTGTTGCGAGTCCAAGTGAGGCTCTGCCCTTCCATCAGGATGTGATTGGTCTGGCCGCCATTATCGACCTTTCCTTGGGTCATGCCCCAGGTCGTATAGGCGTCCGCGCCCCCGGCAAATTGGACGTAGGGCGTGGCGTCCTGGTTGGTTCCGCACATATCTTCAGTGAAGCCCAACTTGCACCCGTAGCCGTTCTGCAGAGGGTTGTGCCACTCGACGTTGTCGAAGCTGCCGGACCAGTAAGAGTGGATGACCACATGAGGTGTGGCAACCCAGTCCCAACTCCCGCGGAACTGGTGCGGGGCGATGGTGCTCACCAACCCGTCGCTGAGGGGGCCGGCCATATCCTGGGTCACGTTGGTCGGTTCATACCGGTACGTGTAGAAGAACGCCAGGTGGTGTTTTTGGTGGATGGTATGATCGAGCTTAAGCGACCAATCCTTGTCCGTGATGACGGACGTCTCATTGAAATAGTAATCGCCCTCGGGGGAGGCGCCGCTGCCCGTATCGGGACCGGGGATGAAGGGCAGGAATTTCGAGGAGATGTTGCTGAAACGACCCGTGGGAATGATGTTGTAAGCACCCGCAGTGCCAAAAGGTGTCCGGGGGCCGGGCGAGGTTGTAAGGGGGTCGTAGAGGACTGGAGTGGTGGCTCCATAGATACCCTGGAAGTTGCCCTGGGTCTCCGCCGCAGTGGGTACGCTTTCGCCGGTTTGCGACGTGACCGACGCGGGCTGCCAATATCCCTCAAAGGTAAAGAACCAGAAGGTCCTGTTCCGCCCGTCGTAAAGATGTGGAATATAAACGGGGCCGCCGGCCGAGCCGCCTTCATCGTTATAACGAACCTTGGGCCGGCAGGCATACGTTTGTACCGCGCCGAAGCAGCTAAAATTCGAGGGCGCAGTGTTCTGATTGCCCGACCAGGAATTGGCGTTAAAGATCTGGCGTTCAAAATTGTAGAACATGGAACCGTGTACGTCATTGGTCCCGGACTTGGAGGTGAACAATTCCCAACCGCCGCCCGACCGGCCAATATCCGCCGTGGGGCCGGAGGTAATCACGTTGGTTTCGGCGTAAGGCTCCATACCGGGGAAATAGAAGGCAGTTCCGCCGGATTCGGGGCTGATGATGCTGCCGCCGTCAATCATATATTCAATCGCCCGGCCTACGCCGCCGTTGATGCTGAACTGTGAGTTGGACTTGGCGCTGGGCAAGTATCCCTGGAAGTTATCCGCCAGACGCATGCTGCCGCCCCACCAGATCGGCATGGTGTCAAGTTGCTGGGGAGTTATGTTCGTGCTGATGGTGGGGCTGTCCGTCGTGAGCACCGGCGCCGCGCCTTTCACTTCCACTTGCTGCTGAACCGTGCCCAATTCCAGCTTGATGTCGATGGTTTCGCTCATTCCCAGGCGAACTTCGATACCTTCGCGCAGGTAGGTCTTGAACCCGGTTTGTTCGACCGTGATGGTGTAGGGCCCGGGCAGCAGCAAGGGGAAAGCGTACAAGCCGCCTTGCGTGGTCTGCGCGTTATTCTTGACCCCGGTGGTCACGTTCGTGGCGATCACCTTCGCCCCCGGGACCACAGCGCCATTGGGGTCGGTCACGGTTCCATCAATCGATCCGCCCATCGTCTGCTGCGCCAGCGCGGCAATGGGAAGGGCGCAAGCCAGCGCCAGCATCACACATAGACTTCTCAAAAATTTCATGTCCTAAATCTCCTCTCGTTATTCAATTGGGGAACGAACAAAAGCCTGCCAGAATACTGACCGGCAGGGTCACGAGGCAGAACAAATTCCATACGCTTGAAGCCCGAGCTGAACGGTTTCTGCATTTGTACTCCGCCGCGCCCGTGCTGGCTCCACCAGTAAGGCCGGCGTTCTGTTGACCCGGGGCATGGAATGGGACTGAGGGCGGATATGCGATCCTGGATCTTTTCACCCTTCGGGGCGCGGAGCCCCCAAGGGCATTACCGCACGTGGCCGAACCTCAGCCTCCTATCAAATTTCTTTCGTTCGAAACCCAACGCAAAGGCGTGCCATCAGCAGTTTTTCACAGTTGCCTGTGAAATAAAAAAGTCAGACCAGACGCTTAGAATTTGCAGTGACTACCTAAAGCCCAATCGCAGCCGCATTCCCTTTGGTCCCCCGCGCTCGACGCTCCCTACGGGCAGGACAACGGAACGCGAAACGATGCGAAGATTAAAACAGCGTTCGGAGATCTTGTCAAGAATTAATTTCTGATTTTTTTTGTGACTTTTTGTCCGGTCGAGGGACGCCGGATTCGGTCATCATTCTCCCAGGAGTAACAATCAATTCCTAGGGCTGCGAGTGCTCTTCTTAGGGGTAAGATTCTTGCTAATTCCTTATTTAACTTAAATGTTTTCTTAAAGTTACACAGCAATTAACCTGCCTTTTGAGGGGGCCGGCCAGAGCAAAGCACTCGCTGTTACTCAATTCGGCAAAGCGATTTGCGGTCCCAGCAGGCTCTAATGATCCAATTCCGCAGTTTCCAGGGGATGAATCGATCGGAATTGCCCAACCAGACCATAACGATATGGCATCCTTGCGAGGCGCGTGAATCATGGCTTCGAAACGGTTCGACGAAATGGCGTCGTCGCGCCATACCGGCCGTGGGACCCAGATTCCTGACGGCTACAGAATCGATCCTTGTCAAGATCACAGTTTTCCGCATCGGTTTTGGCATC
>JASIKV010000376.1 GCA_030049455.1 Terriglobia bacterium | reverse complement strand
CAGCACGATGCCGTCAGACCGGATAATCACCCCGGCAATGACGCTCTGAGTCTGGCCGTTGCCGTCCCCAATCACAACGAGTGCCATCGATTGCTGCGCTCGCAGAGTGAAGTCCGGGCCATTTTGGCCGACAGCCGGCTTCGCGCTCTCTTGCGCGGTAAGATTCGTGCCCATTGCCAAGCCCAAAATCAAAGCCAAGAAGCAAATTGTGTGTCGCATTTTTCCCCTCCTGAATTTTCCGTCGCCCAAACAAAGGGCAATCGCACAGCCAAATCGCCGGAAACCTGCAATTCTCCTGAACCTGGAGTGGGAGGGCATAAGTTGCTGAAAACACGCATGTTACTACGGACAAAAATCTCGGGGAAAATAGAAGACTAAGGCAGGCTTTGTGCCATTTCGCTGTGAGCTTCCGAAGCAGGGGTCGAATCCGGCATCCAGTGTCGGAAAATTCTGTCAATTCATGGGGAACAGAAATGGAGGATTAAGGGTTCACAGGGGTCTAATTCCTGCGGCTCTTTTCCGCTTGCAGAATGCGATAGGCTTCGCTTTTTGAAACACCGCGCTCGCGCGCCACAATCTTCAATGCCGTCCGTTCGTCCACCTTGCGGGCCGCCATGACGGCCTGCATTTCAGAAATGATCGACCTCGCCGGTATCGCGCCTTCGCCGGCATCGGACTCGGCATGCGGGCCGATCATCAGTGTGATCTCACCCTTGACGGGCCGCCGCTTCAGCGATTCCAGCGCGGAGGCAATGGTTCCGCGCAGGAAGTCCTCGTGAACCTTGGTGACTTCCCGAGCAATCACGACCTCCCGCTCGCCGAGAATCTCCCGCGCGTCCTTGAGCATTTCAATCAAACGGTGCGGAGATTCGTAAAAGACCAGTGTCCTGGTGGCGTCCTTCATTTCCTCCAATGCTCTTCGACGCTCGCCTTTTCTGCTGGGAAGAAATCCCAAAAAGCGGAATTTATCAACGGGCAAACCTGAAGCGGCCAAGGCCGCGACAAACGCCGAGGCTCCGGGCACAGGAATCACCGGAATGCTATGGCGAACCGCCAGGTGCACCAGGCGGAATCCCGGGTCAGAGACCACGGGCATGCCCGCGTCCGAAACCAGGGCGATGCTGCTGCCCTCCTCCATCTGAATCACCAGTTCCGGAGCGCGAGTCATTTCATTGTGCTCGTGATAGCTGATGCTGGGCGTCTGGATCTTGTAGGCGTTCAGCAGTTTCTGCGTGCGGCGGGTATCCTCGCAGGCAATCAAGTCAACTTCCTTCAGAATGCGGATGGCGCGCAGTGTGATGTCCTCAAGATTGCCAATCGGCGTGCCCACAACGTAAAGCTTTCCGTGCTCGCCATTGGCGGGCTCTAACGGATCAAGAAAGCTGGCCTTTGCCGGCATAGGAGGTGGACCGTCCGCAATCGAAATCGCTGCGATACATCAGTGTATCAAGTTGGCACGCCTATCTCAAGCCGCTTTCGATGCGAGTCGTGAGTGGATTTGAAATTTTGGAGCAGGGGCGCCCCGGTAATGGTGCAGTTTGACTTCGTAGCGGCGAGTTCACCTCGCCAAATGGCGGCGTAAAGCCGCCTCTACATCAACCGGCACCACTACCGGGCGCCCCTCGCCCTGCGGCCCAAAGCTGTCTTGGGGCGACGGGTCGCGGGTGCCCTGGATTGAAGGGCGGGGACAAGCCCCGCCCCTACGGAATTCAGACTGAGGCACTACCCGCGGCAACTTGCCCTTTAATCAACCGTGGCGAGTATGGTAGACTAAACAAGTTCGTGGCGGAATCATTGCGCATCCCATACCGATACAACTCCACGGAGTCATCCGCCATCATGTTATATTGAACGGAAAAGCCTCGCGCCCGGGTGAAGTGTGAGCCCGACGAATGGGAAAAAAGGCTAATGTCAATCAGCAACCTTCAACAGGTTGAAATCAGCCCGCGTAAATTGCCAGCGCAGAGCAGCCCACCTCCGCCCGAGGACTACAAAGTTACCTTCGTTGAATCCCCCTCCCTGTTTGTTTCCGCCTGCCGTCAGATTCGCGACTGGCTGCGTGAGCCCAAGATAACGGTCCCCGCGCAATACTACCGCGGAGCCGTCGATCTTCCCGCCACCGATATGCGTCCGTGGTTCATGGATCTGCCCGCGCAGCTCAAGGCGGCGTTCGAAAGGCCTTCCGACCCCATTGGCAGCTACAACTATGGCCAGTTGGAAAAGCGCGCAATCTGCGCCGTGGCGACGGGCCTGGTGTTGGGAACGGCGGGGTGGTTTTGGCGGGGCGACATCTACGTTCTGCTTGGCGTCGTCGCTGGTTTTATTCTGGGAGAACTGGCCGGCACTCTCATCTTCAAGGATCGCCCATACCCCCCCGACATCTGGCGCGACTATCGATTGCAAGCCGCATCGTGGGTGAATTCAGCTCTCGTCCACGCCGTGATGCTGACGTTGCTTGTTCTGCCCTACATCCTTTCGCGCATGTGGCAACCCGTAAAGGCTGCTCCCAAGGCGGAAGTGGTGGAACTTTCGCCTTACCTTCCGATGCTGACGGAGTCACACGGGAAGAAGGCGGGTGGCGGCGGCGGCGGTGGTGATCGTTCTCCCACCCCGGCCTCGAAGGGCGCGGTTCCCGAGTTCTCAAAGGTGCAGCTTGCGCCTCCCATGGCGGTCCTTCCCAACCCTGCGCCGCAGTTGCCGGTGGCGCCCACGCTGCTCGGACCACCGGAATTAAAGCTCCCGCAAATGAGTTCCAATATGCCGTGGGGTGATCCGGCAGGGGTCGTCGGACCACCGTCCAATGGACCCGGTTACGGTGGCGGAATCGGCACCGGTTCAGGCGGAGGAATCGGCTCCGGCAATGGGGGCGGCCTTGGTCCTGGCGAAGGCGGCGGCGTAGGTGGCGGAGTTTACAGCGTGGGCGGCGGCGTCAGCGAACCCATTCCCATCTATAAGCCCGACCCGCCTTACTCTGAGGACGCTCGCAAGGCAAAATATCAGGGCACCGTGGTTTTGTTCGTTGTCATCGATGCGGCCGGCAATGTCTCGCAATGCCGCGTGATTAAGCCTCTCGGGCTCGGCCTTGATGAAAAGGCTCTGGAAACCGTGAAGACCTGGAAATTCAAGCCCGCCATGAAGAACGGCACCCCAGTGCCTGTGCAAGTCACAGTGGAAGTCAGCTTCAGGCTGTTCTAAGTTTTTTCCCCGATTTCCAAGAACCCACGTGAACGATCGACTTTGTAGCGGCGAGTTCACCTCGCCATGGCGGCGTAAAGCCGCCTCTACATCAAGCCGTTGCCCCCACTCACAAAAAAGAAGCCTTGACAACCGACCGTACGTCCGTTTACTTCTATCAAAAGACTCATTGGGAGGTCGTCTAACGGTAGGACTGCAGACTCTGGATCTGCGTATCGGGGTTCGAATCCCTGCCTCCCAGCCAAACATTCC
>JASIKV010000375.1 GCA_030049455.1 Terriglobia bacterium | reverse complement strand
TTTGCTGCTTGAAGACTATGCCGATCTGAGCGCGCCGGAGCTGGATGAACGCATCACTCGCGCCAAAGCGGAGCTTGGCTCGCGCCTGGTGATCTTGGGGCATCACTATCAGCGCGATGAAGTGGTAAAGTTCGCCGACTGCCGCGGTGATTCGCTGCGCCTTTCGCAACTTGCCGCGCGCCGGCGTGAGGCTGAATACATTGTCTTTTGCGGCGTGCACTTTATGGCCGAAAGCGCCGACATTCTGAGCGGTGATCACCAGGCGGTGATCCTTCCCGACCTGCACGCGGGCTGCTCAATGGCGGACATGGCGAATCTGGAGCAAGTGGAGGTTTGCTGGGAATCGCTCACCGCAGTCAACGGCGAAAACATTGTGCCCGTCACTTACATCAACTCCACGGCGGCCATCAAGGCTTTTGTGGGGCGCAAGGGCGGCGCCGTGTGCACGTCATCCAACGCCCGCAGAGTAATGGAATGGGCGCTCGCGCGCGGCGAGAAGGCGATTTTCCTGCCCGATGAACACTTGGGGCGCAATACCGGATATGGACTGGGAATCCCGCTGGAGAAGATGTTGGTGTGGAATCCGGCGGAAGAAAACGGCGGGCATACAAAATCCGAAATCGCTGCGGCAAAGATTTATCTGTGGAAGGGCCACTGCTCCGTACACCAGCGCTTTCGGCCCGAGCATGTGGAACGAGTTCGCACGCGGTATCCGGGCATTCGCGTAATCGCACATCCCGAATGCTCGTGGGAAGTCTGCCAGCGGGCCGATGAGGTCGGTTCAACGGAATACATTTTGAAGCGCATGGACGAGGCGCCGGCGGGCAGCGCCTGGGCGGTGGGCACGGAAATTCACATGATTCAGCGGCTCGCGGCGGAGCACCCGGACCGGCTGATCGTTTCACTCGATGATTGTGTGTGCATGTGCAGCACGATGTTTCGAATTTCGCCCCAGCATCTCTGCTGGACGCTCGAAAGCCTGCGCGCCGGCCAGGTGATCAATCGCGTCAGGGTGGATGCCGAGACCAAACGCTGGGCTTTGGTGGCCTTGAATCGCATGCTGGAGATCAAATAGCCGGGAGGCGCGGCAGAAGGTCGGAAGAAGCAAGTCCCAAGCTCGATATGGCCGACAAATTTTTTAACCGTCGTGAAGCCCAGGAGCTTTTGCCCACGCTCGCCCCGTGGCTGATGGAGGCGCGCGATGAAAAGCAGAAGATTGAGGCTTTTAAAAACGAATTGACGCAGGTGGCCTCGCGCATCATGGTTCTGGGCGGAACGTTTCCGCCGCTCGCGGATCTGCTGAAGAAAAAATCCGAGCACGACGCCGCGGCTGAACACCTGAATGAACTCGTCGAGCGCATTCAGGAAACCGGCGTTCTGGTAAAAGACCTCGACGTCGGCCTGGTGGATTTTCCCAGCCTCCTGGAGGGCGAAGAGATTTATCTCTGCTGGAAACTTGGCGAAGAACGTGTTGCATTTTGGCACGGTGTTGACGAAGGATTTGCCGGGCGCAAGCCGCTTGATGAAGCGCCCGGCGATGGCACTCAGCAGCGCGGTCACAGGTTGCAGTAGGTGAATTCCAGGTGCAAGATGGAAATTGCGATGAACACAAGGACGCTTCTCACGACGGAAGAACTCGAACGGCTCCCTGAGCCCGAGCAGGGCGGGGGATATGAACTGGACGAAGGAGAACCTGTTTACGTGTCTCCGAACAGCTTTCAACAAGCCAAAGTTATCCAAAGGATTTACGGAGCGGTTGAATTATGGGCAAAGGCAAATAGCCGAGGATTAGTCGCACCCGACACTTGGTTCCAATTCGCTCCGGGTGTGGTGCGCGCGCCGGACGTCGCGTTTGTGCCGCGCGATCGCGTTTTAGCAATTGACCCCAAGCACACCTTGAAGGCCATTCCGGCGCTGGTGGTTGAGGTCCTCTCTCCCGATAACTCGGCGCGGGAGATGACGCGCAAAATCAAGCAGTATCGCGATGCCGGTGTTGACCTAATCTGGGTGGTGGACCCCGAAAAATGTGAGATCGACATTCACGGCCCAGGTCCGCTGAAGACCCTCCGCAGGGGCGACTTCCTGAAAGATGACCAGGTCCTTCCTGGCCTCGCCATTTCCGTCACCGAAATATTCGAGCCCGTTCTATGAGCAAAGCCGGTCCTTCCAATGAACTCGAGAAGGCGGCAAGTGCCTACTTGCGCTCCGCCGCGCATCAGCCCGTGCTTTGGCGCGAATGGAATAGCTCGGTATTTCAGCAGGCCGCTGCGGCGGACAAGCCGATTCTGCTCGATATCGGCGCGGTGTGGTGTCACTGGTGCCATGTGATGGACCGCGAGAGTTACGAAAATCCCGAGGTCGCTCGCATCATCAACGAATCGTTCATACCCGTGAAAGTCGACCGCGACGAGCGGCCCGACATCGACGCGCGCTATCAGGTTGCGGTGAGCGCGCTGACCGGTCAAGGCGGCTGGCCGCTGACCGCCTTTCTCACTCCCGAGGGCAAACCATTTTTCGGCGGCACCTACTTTCCTCCCGACGACCGAGCCGGCCGCCCGGGCATGAAGCGGCTGCTGGAAGCCATTGCGCAGAACTACCGCACCCATCGCGAACAAATTCACGAGAGCGCCCAGAAGATTTCCGAGGCCTTGCGTGACGTGGAAGGCGTGAAGAAGAGCGATGAGGTTGCAGACGAGAGAATCGTGAGGGACATCGTTGAGGAAATTGTAGGCATGTATGACCCGAAGAACGGCGGGTTCGGCAACGCGCCCAAGTTTCCACACCCTTCGGCGATCGACCTCCTGCTGGAGCTTTATCTTTCCACGCGGCAGGAGCGGCTCCTCAATATCGTCACCAACACGCTTGAACATATGGGGCGAGGAGGCGTTTACGACCAGATCGGCGGCGGATTCCACCGCTATTCCGTGGACGAGCGCTGGATCGTTCCTCACTTCGAAAAAATGTCCTACGACAACGCCGGCCTGCTGGGCAACTACCTGCGCGCCTACCAGGTTACGGGCAAGAATTTTTTCAAAGAAATCTCGTTGGGAATTCTCACCTTTCTGGAAGGCGTGCTTTCGCATCCGGAGGCGGGTTTTTACTCGAGTCAGGATGCGGACATCAACCTTGAGGACGACGGTGATTACTTCACCTGGACTCTTGCGGAGTTGAATGCGGCCCTCGACGAGCAGGAGGCGCGCGCGGCCGCTCTGTATTATCACGTGGAAGAATTCGGCGAGATGCACCACGACCCCGCCAAGAACGTGCTGTTCATTGATCAGCCGGTTTCCGCGATCGCCGCGCGCATGGAGATCGACGAGGCGAAAGTTTCGGACCTGCTGGTGAGCGCACGGCTCAAGATGGCCCAAGCCCGCTCGCGCCGCATGACTCCGTTTGTCGATAAATCGATCTACTCAAGCTGGAACGGTATGCTGATCTCCTCACTGCTCGAAGCGTATCGTGTTTTGGGGCTTAAGGGCGAGCGTGACCGCGCACTTGCCACGCTCGACCTGCTGGTGACGAAGGCTTATGATCCCCAAAAGGGCATGTACCACACCCTGGTGGAGGGCGCGCCGAGCATCGAGGGCCTGCTGGAGGACCAGGTGTTCATCGCTGCCGCATTGCTTGACGCATACGAAATTACGGGGAGCCGCTTCTACTTTCAGCGCGCGCTTGATTTGATGGAAATCACTCTGCGCCGCTTCTGGGACGAGAAGGAGGGGGGATTTTTCGACACAGCACGCGACCTCACCGACCGGCACGGCAATCTGGTGAACCCGCGCAAGCCCTTCCAGGACTCACCCACGCCCGCCGCAAATGCCGTGGCCGCCCAGGTGCTTGACCGGCTGGACGTGCTTGCAGATCGCGAGGACTTCGGCGAAAAAGCCGCGGCTACCCTGGCGTTGTTTGCTCGGAAAGCGGGGCAGTACGGATTGTTTGCGGCGACCTACGGCCTGGCCCTGCTCCATCATTTGCGCGCGCCGGTTGACGTGGTCGTGGTGGGGCGCGCCGGCGATGAGCGATTCCAAAATCTTCTGCGCGCCGCCTTTGATTCGGCGCGCCCTGGAAAGCGCGTCTTCGCTTTCGAACCTGCCGTGGTGAAGTCCCGTGAACTTCCCGCCGGCCTTCTTGCTACCTTGCCGGAACTTCCCTTTGACGGCGTCCCCGTGGCGCTAGTGTGCGAAGGCACCGCCTGCCACGCGCCGGTACAATCACCCGCTGACCTCCGCGCGCTGCTGGTTCCGCCATCCAAATGAGAAATATACTGCGGCGTTGAGGTTCGCACTCCTGCGGAATCTTGCCGCAGGGATTTAATTTGACATTCAAGTCACAGCTTTTTATTCTGGGATGCTTCGGGTCAACCTTTCAGGAATTTCCGCTTACCCCGCAAGTTCCGCCCTGGTTATTCCGAAGCGACCCCTCCGAAAAGGAAAATTGAAATGCCCGGAATTACCAAAGAACGATTGTTCACTCCCGGTCCCACGCCGCTCCTGATGGAGGCGCAGGCGCGCACGCTCACCGCGGCCAACGTCCACCATCGCACCGAAGCGTTTCGCAAAATCATGATGGAGACGCTGGAACTGTTGAAGTACTACTACGACACCAGGAACGATATCCTGATTTTCGCAAGCTCCGGTACCGGCGCGATGGAAGGGGCCGTCTCAAACCTCCTCTCACCCGGTGAGCGCATGCTGGTGGGCACCGCCGGAAAATTCGGCGAGCGCTGGCTCGGAATCGCGCAGGCATACGGAATCGAGGCAGTGAAGGTAGAATCCCCCTATGGCCGGCCCGTGGACATTGAGGCGATGAAGCAGAAACTCGCCAACGCAGGTCCTTTCCGCGCGGTTTTCATTCAGGCCACGGAAACCTCCACGGCCGTCATGAACGATGTGCGGGCCCTCGGCGAAGCGGTGAAGGATTATCCGGAGACGGCGCTGGTGGTGGATGGGATCACGGGGCTCGGCACCTCCGATTTACGCGTGAACGAGTGGGGACTCGACATCCTGATTGGCGGTTCGCAAAAAGCCGTGATGATTCCCCCCGGCCTGGCCTTTGTGAGCGTAAGCGAAAAGGCCTGGGGGTTGATCGGCAAATCCAAATTGCCGCGCTTCTATTTCGATTTTGCCAAGGAGCGCAAGAATCAGGTGAAGGGTGAAACCGCATACACCCCCGCCACAACGCTTGTCATCGGATTGCATGCAGCGCTCGAATACGTGAAGAGAATCGGCCGGGAGAATTTGATTGCCAACGCGGCGCTGCTGGCGGAAGCGTCGCGAGCCGCGGCGCAGGCTCTGGGGTTGAAGCTGTTTGCGGAATCCTCACCGGCTAACGCTGCCACGGCGGTCTGCGCTCCTGCCGGAATGGATTCCGGCGCCATCGTCAAGGAGCTGCGAACGCGTTTCGGCGCGGTCATCGCCAACGGTCAGGGCAGCATGAAGGGTCAGATTATCCGCCTCGCGCACCTTGGTTACTACGATATGGCTGATGTTTTCGCAGTCTTCGCGGCGCTGGAAATTGCGCTGCTCAAGCTGGGTTACAAGCTCGATCTCGGGTCGGGCGTGCGCGCGGCGCAGGGTGTCTATCTTCTTCGCTGCGGTTAATTCGCCTAAGCCACAAGGGCTCGTGAAAGTCATTTATGAAAATTCTGATTGCAGACAGCATTTCCGGGCACGCCGTTGACATTCTGAACGCGCAAAAATCATGGGACGTGGTTTTTCTGCCGAAGAAAGCGGGAGCCAAAGTCGAAGAAGAAATCCAGGACGCGGATGCTCTTGTAGTGAGGAGCGCGACCAAGGTCACTGCGGAATTATTGGAAAAAGCCACGCGGCTGCGGGTGATTGGGCGCGCGGGCGTGGGCGTGGACAATGTGGACCTGGAGGCCGCCACCGACAAGGGCGTGGTGGTGATGAACACGCCGGGAGGCAACGCGGCAAGCGTGGCGGAGCATACGCTGGCGCTGATGCTCGCCTTGGCGCGGCGCATTCCACAGGCCGACGGTTCGATGAAGCAGGGCAAGTGGGACAAAAAGAAGCTTGAAGGGATGGAATTGCGCGGAAAGACTCTGGGCCTGATCGGCCTCGGTCAAATCGGTTCATCGGTGGCACGCCTTGCCAAGGCTTTCGAGATGCAGGTCACTGCCTATGACCCCTACGTTTCCTCGCTGCGAGCCGCCGAGCTGGGTGTGCAGTTGGCCCCTCTTGAAGGCGTGTTGAAGTCCGCGGATTTCATCAGCCTGCACACTTCCGCCACGCCGGAGACCCGGCACCTGATCAACGCACGAACGCTGGCGCTCGCCCAGCCCGGAGTGCGCATCGTGAACTGTGCGCGCGGCGATTTGATCAACGAAGCGGATCTGCTGGCGGGCATCGAATGCGGCCTGGTGGCGGGCGCCGCCCTGGATGTTTTTGAAACGGAGCCGCCCAAAGAATCAAAACTGGTTGCCCATCCGAATGTCATTGCCACGCCCCACATCGCCGGTTCGACAGAAGAAGCACAGGAGATTGTGGGCATCCGCATCGCTGAGCAGGTGCGCGACTTCCTGCTGACCGGCGTCGCCCGCAGCGCCGTCAATCTTCCCGCGGTTTCCCCCGAGGAATTCAAAAAGCTGGAGCCCTACATCCAGCTTGGCGAAAAACTGGGCGCGTTCCTGGCGCAGATTGCCGGGGAGAGAATTCGCGAAGTCAAAATCAGCTACGACGGCGGGCTGGCCGAGCTGAACACGCACCTGGTTCGCAATGCCGTGCTGAAGGGGATCCTGACGCCGGCGCTTTCGCGGCAAATCAATCTGATCAACGCCGGTGCGCTCGCAGAGCAGCGCGGCGTGGAAGTTTCAGAGCTACGCAGCGCGCGGCGCGCCACCTTCTCGAATTCACTGGGCATTGCCCTTCACACCGAGGGCGGACCCGCTTCGGGCCTGGGCATGGTGGGGCACCAGGGGGCGTTGCGGATTCTGGGCCTCAACGACATTGATATCGAAGCGCCCTTGCGTGGGATCATCCTGTTCATCCGCAACCAGGACGTGCCGGGAGTCATCGGCCGCGTGGGCACCATCCTCGGCAACAACAAAATCAACATCGCCACTTTTGCGCTGGGGCGCAGCACGCAGACTCAACAGGCGATCGGGCTGGTAAATGTTGATAGTCGCATGCCCGATGCCGTGCTGGAGGAGATTCGCGCCATTCCTGCCGTAAGCATGGCGAAGGTGGTAGCAGTCTAGAACTGGTTGCCAGTCATCAGTATTCAGTGGTCAGTAAATTCCCCCAAAGAAATGCACCTCCTGCCTTGCCTTATTGAAGACTGAGGACTGACGACTGATGACCCTATGAATTCTTAGGTGCGCAGCGATGGCGGTTTGGGTTTTCAAGATCAACACCAGGCGCGGGTGGGAATTTGACCAATATTTCCGCTGCCGCGCGCCCGGCGTATATGAGATGGGCGATGAAGGCTGGATTCGCAGCGCCCAAAGCCTGCGCTTTCTGCGCGAAGAAGTGAGGCGCGGCGATCTTTTCCTTTGCTATGAAGCTGACCGCAAGCAGGTGGTGGGAGTGGCGCGCGCTGCCTCCAACGGGCGCGATGCCGGCCAGGGCTCGCTGGTTGATTTCTGCCCGCCGCGCCGGGCCGTGCGGCTGAACAATCCCCTCAAGCGCAAACCCCACCTTGACCACATTCTCGCCTTCAGTCCGAAACGCGGTCGTGGCACCGTTCAGCGAATCGATGCCGATGAGTTCCGCCGCCTGCGCCGGATCATGCTGAAAAACAACCCCGGGCAAAGAGATCAATTGACCCGGCTCCTGCAAAAAGAGTAAAAACTACGATTTATTGGTCGTCCGTGAGGGTTTGGAGATGGCGCCAGCCTTCCCAAACTGAAAACTGGCAACCGATGACTGACAACTTTGATGAACTCCATCGCCGGATTTTTTAAGTTTGACGAACACGGCACAACCTTTGAGCGCGAAATTGTGGGCGGCGTTACCACGTTCCTCGCCATGTCATACATCATCTTTGTTCAGCCCGGAGTGCTGAGCGTGGCGGGCATGAATTTCCAGGCAGTAATGGCGGCCACGTGCCTTGCGGCTGCGGCGTCGACGGTGCTGATGGGCCTTGTCGCCAATTATCCGGTGGCGCTCGCGCCGGGCATGGGCGAAAATTTTTTCTTTGCCTACACGCTGTGCGGCGCGGTGCCGCTGGGGTTCGGACTGACCTGGCAACAGGCCTTGGCGGC
>JASIKV010000374.1 GCA_030049455.1 Terriglobia bacterium | reverse complement strand
AATAAACCTGAAATGGCCGTCACTCTCACCATCAACGGGCAATCGATGCCAGCGAGGGATGGCCTATCGCTTTTCGATCATGCGGAATCGATGCGCATCGATGTGCCCACATCGTGCCGCAAGCAGGGCAAATGCAAAGAGTGCATGGTCGAAGTGGTCGAGGGTCTGGAGGCGCTTTCGCCGCTTGCTGAGCCGGAGCGTCATCTCAAGGGAAACTTCCGGCTTTCCTGCCAGACCTTCGTGACGGCCGCGAGTGGCCACGTCCGCTGCCACACGATGCGCCGCGGGCAGATGCGCATTGAGCGGCAGGCGCTGGGGCTGCCCACGAGCCATCGTCCGCTCGGGCTGGATCCGGCCGTCACCCGCCAGGGCGATCGTATCCTCATCGACGGCGTGGAAGTGGAACGCTCGACCGAGCCGATCCACGGCATCGCCATGGACCTGGGAACCACAACGGTTGTTCTGCGTCTGCTCGACCTTGAAAGCGGCGAGTTGGTGGCGGACACTTCGTTTGAAAACCCGCAGCGTTTCGGCGGCTCGGACGTGATGTCGCGAATCGCCTATGACACCGGGCATCCCGGCCGGCTGCTGATGCGCACGCTCGCCGGCTATCTCGGCCACGCGATCGAGAAGTTCCCTGTCGACCCGAAAACCATCTACGAGATGATCGTCGTGGGCAACTCCACGATGCGCGATCTCTTCTTCCGGCAGAGCGTCTACACGATTGGTCAAAATCCCTATCGCTCGATTACCGAGATCGAAAGGGACGAGGGCAAGCGCGCCACGACCAGCCTGGTGCAAACCGGGTTGCGCAGCCTGCTGCCTATTCATCCCAAAGCCCGGGTCTATGGTGCGCCGGTCATTAGCGGTCACGTGGGCGCGGATGCCGCTGCCTGCATGCTGGCCGTCGATCTGGCGCACGAGGAGCGCCTGATCGCCATCATGGACATTGGAACCAACACGGAGTTGATCGTGGGCAATCGGCATCGGATTCTTGCGGCGTCGTGTCCGGCCGGTCCGGCCTTTGAGGGCGGAGCCATCGCCTGCGGCATGCCGGCGCTGGAGGGCGCCATTGAAGAAGTGGGGATTGCGGGCGATGGCAGTTTTCAGCTCAGCGTGATCGGCGACGTAAAACCCGAGGGCATCTGCGGCTCCGGCCTGGTCGATATATTGAGCGAGCTGCTCCGCACCGGCCGCATGAACGAAATGGGCCGCTTTGCGGACGACGTCCAGCGCATCACGCTGTACCACGACGAAGACAGCGACGTTTTCCTGCGGGAGAGCGACGTGAACGAACTGGCGCAGGCCAAAGGAGCCAACGTCGCGGGCTTGCATGTGGTCTTCTCCACCTTCGGCATTGACTTCGACGATATCGAGGTCTTTTATCTTGCCGGCGGCTTCGGGCGGCATCTGAAGGTGGAAGCTTCCAAGCGCATCGGGCTCATTCCCAGTCTTGACTCCGCCAAAATCCTCCAGGCCGGCAACGCTGCGATTGAGGGCGCGACCATCGCGCTGCTTTCGAAATCGAAGCGCCAGGAGTTGGAAGATTTGGTGAAAAAAGTACAGCACTGCCGCCTTGAGACGCATCCGAATTTCTTCAATTTTTTTGTCGAGGGCTGCCAGTTCAAGCCCGTGGAGCCGATTCCATGCGCCAGGTAGAGGAGGGCCTTGAGCTGGCTGCCCCCGGCGTTGAAATCAACGTCGCGCCGGAGGAATACGCGCGGCTGCTGGGCTATCCACGCGGCTGGACGCTGGAAGGCCGCGCGCAGGAATTGGCAAATTGGGCGCGGGAGTGGTACGCACACAATGGCCGGCCGTGGGTCTATGCCCGGCAGGCCGAGGAGTTGGCGATTGCAGGCGATTCCGTCCGCCTTGACGGGGAACCCTTCACAGGCAAACGGCTGCGGAGCACGCTGGAGCAGGCGGGAGCGCACGGCGCGATTCTGGTGGCGGTGGGCGCAGGCCACGAAACCGAGGAAGAGGCGCGCCGGCGGTGGTTGGAGGAAAAGCCGGACGAGTACTTTTTTCTTGAGATGTTTGCATCCGCAGTGGTAGAGCACCTGACCACGATCACTGGCGCGCGCCTCTGCGATTGGGCGGAGCAACGCGGCATGGCCGTGCTGCCGCATGACAGCCCCGGCTATCCCGATTGGGATGTTGCGGAACAAACGCGGCTTCTGTGCCTCTTGAAGCGCACGCGCAACGAGCGATTCCCTTCCCACGTGGAGGTATTTGAATCCGGCATGTTGCGCCCCAAAAAAACTTTGCTGGCCGTCTTCGGCTTGACCCGGCACACTGACCGTTTGCGCAGACTCACGGCGTTGGTTCCCTGCGAAAGCTGTTCGTTCGGGCCCTGCCAATATCGGCGCGCCCCCTACCGGGGCGCTTCGAGATCGAACTGCGAGCAACTACAGCCACGCACTCCCGTGTTGGATCAGAACGCCCAGTACAGCATCAACCGAAAAGCCCTGCAGCGATGGGCCAAGGAGCGCCTTTCCATCGAGGAGCGCAAGGATGGGTCATTGCAGGCCGTGTTCCGCTACGACGGCACGACCTGCAACAACATGGGCTGGCCGCTGGCCTTCGATTACACCGTGAAGCTCGGCCCGCGTGAGGATGGTTATCCGATCCTCGAGCAGCGATGTGCTCCGGCCGCGGATGACACCGGCTATGCGCGCATGTGCCAATATCTCGAA
>JASIKV010000373.1 GCA_030049455.1 Terriglobia bacterium | reverse complement strand
GCCATGGGCACACCATCGGTTCGCCGATTGCAATTCTAATCAGCAATCGGGACTGGGAAAACTGGAAAGAGGCGATGGCGGTGGAGGATCATCCGGAGACGCGCGCCAAATATAAGCCGCTTTCTCCGCCGCGGCCGGGCCACGCCGATTTGGCGGGCTGCCTGAAGTACAACTTTCGCGAAGCGAGGTACGTCCTGGAGCGCGCGAGCGCCCGCGAAACTGCGGCGCGTGCGGCCGCTGGGGCCGTTGCCAAGATCTTTCTCATGGCCTTCGGCATTGAAGTCGCCAGCCACACCGTGGCGCTCGGCGAAGTGAGCCTGCAAGATGACCACGTGGCGTTTGACGCCGTGCTGGCTCTGCGTCATCGTGATGACATTCTGCTTGCTTGTGTGGACCCGGCGGTTGAGGCTCGCATGAAGGAAGTTGTGGATCGCGCCACGGAAAGCCGTGATACCGTGGGCGGAACGTTTGAGGTGATTGCGCGCGGAACCCCCGCAGGTCTTGGATCGTGCGCGCAGTGGGATTCCCGCCTGGACGGACAATTGGCCCAGGCCGTCATGTCGATTCAAGCTGTCAAGGCGGTGGAAATCGGCAGCGGCATTGCGAACGCCGCGACGATGGGCTCAAATGTCCACGACGAAATTGGATACGATCGCGCGCAATCGCGCTTTACGCGCAAAACCAATCGTGCGGGTGGCCTGGAAGGCGGCATCACGAACGGCGAAGACCTTGTGGTGCGCGGCTACCTGAAGCCCATTTCCACCTTGCGGCGTCCCCTGGAATCGGTGGATTTTGAAACCAAGGAGACCGTGAAGGCAGCATACGAGCGCTCGGATATCTGCGTGCTCCCCGCTGCCGGCATCGTGGGGGAATCCATGGTGGCCCTGGTGCTGGCTCGCGCCGTCCTTGAGAAGTTTGGCGGCGACTCGATGGAAGAGACTCTGCGTAACTTCCGTGCTTACCAGGAGCAAGTGCGGAATTTCTGATCGGCTCAACCTAAACCCATTCCTATGATTTATCCCATCGTCAAATACGGCAATGAGGTCCTTGAGAAACAGGCAAAACCCGTTGTGGATTTTGACGCGAATCTGGAAAAGCTCGTCGCCGACATGTTCGAGACGATGTACGCCGCAAACGGCGTCGGCCTGGCGGCCCCGCAAATCGGCATTTCGCTGCATCTGTGCGTTATCGATACCACCACCGGCGAGGAGCCCAGGGACAAGCTCGTTTTGGCCAATCCCGAGATTTTATCGATGGAGGGCGAAATTTTGCAGGAGGAAGGATGCCTGAGCCTGCCGGACTTTCGCGTCAAGACGCCGCGCGCGGAGCGCGTCACCTTGCGCGCGCAGGACGTCCATGGCAAGGAATTCACCATGACCGGGGAAGGCTTACTCGCCCGGGCTTTCTGCCATGAGACCGACCACTTGAATGGAAAGCTGTTCATCCAGCATATTGGCCGGTTGAAGCGCGAGTCGATTAAACGCAAAGTGCGCAAAATGATTAAAGCCGGTGATTGGTAGATTCAAAGCCAAAATGTGGCATTCACGCATCGCAGCTTGGTTCCGGCGCATCGCACGGATTCATGAATCTGATATTCTGCGGCACACCTGAGTTCGCTGTCCCTACCCTTGAGAAACTGGTCTCTCAGAAGTTTGCACTGAATCTGGTCGTCACGAATCCCGATGAGCCGAGCGGTCGCGGGTACGGGTTGAAAGCTCCGCCCGTGAAGCAGGCGGCCTTGCGAGCGGGCCTGGAAGTATGCCAGCCGGCGAAATTGAAGGATCCTGCGACGGTGGAGTTCCTCTCGAGCCGTAAGCCGGATGCAATCGTGGTGGTGGCCTATGGGCACATTCTGCCGCAGTGGATGATCGATCTTCCGCGCCTTGGTTGCATCAATTTGCACGCATCGTTGTTGCCCAAATATCGCGGAGCCGCGCCGATTCAGTGGGCTCTGATTCGCGGTGAACCCCTAACCGGCGTCACGACCATGCGCATCGATGCGGGGCTCGACACGGGCGATATTTTGCTGAAGCGGGAAGTGGAAATTCACGATGATGACACTTCGGAAACGCTCGGCGCGCGCCTGAGCCACGTGGGCGCGGACCTGATGGTTGAAACTCTGCAAGGGCTTGACCGCGGGGACCTGTCTGCACAGCCGCAGGATCACACTCAGGCGACGCTCGCTCCCATTTTGAAGAAGGAAAATGGGCGAATCGATTGGAGCCTTTCGGCGCTTGAAATCTGGAACCGTATTCGCGGCCTGCGGCCCTGGCCGGGTGCCTATGCCCGGTTCCGTGATAAGACCTTGCACGTGTGGGCCGCGCTGCGTCCGGCTGCGGGTGAGACGATGGCCATTGAGCCCGGATCCATCGTAGCGACGAGAGGGAAATTGCGCGTGGCTTGTGGGCAGGGAAGCATCGTTGAACTGGTCGAGGTTCAGCTTGAAGGCCGCAACAAAATGCCCGTCCGCGATTTCCTGAATGGTGTTCGGCCCAAGTCGGGGGAGAAGTTCGAATGAATGGCCGGCTTGCCTGCCGTCCATTGTCCTTTACCCTTTAACCTTTACCCCTTACTCTTTTTTGATGCCGATATCTCCCGCCCGAAGGATCGCTTATGCCATTCTGTTGCGGCTTGATTCCGGCCGTGACTTCGCAGTTGACCTCTTGCAGCGCCCTGAGGTGTCGGATTTGAAAGAATCCGACCGGCGGTTGGCGACCGAGATCGTCATGGGGGTGGAGCGCTGGCGCGGTGAACTCGATTTCCAGATGGCACGGCTCTCCGGAAAGAATGTAGAGGGATTTGATTCGGAAGTGCGCACCATCCTGAGAATGGGGATTTACCAGATACGACTCCTCGAGAGGATTCCCAAGCGGGCTGTGGTTGATGATGCGGTGGAATTGACGAAAGGGGCAAGAAAGCGCTCAGCAACTGGGCTGGTAAACGCAGTGCTCCGAAAATGCGACCCGCCGGAGCAGCGAATCGCGGGGCGGGATTTCGACCAACTATCCCCCGAGAGTCTCGAAAGCGTCGGCCGCGCCTTCCCGGCCTGGATCCTGAAGCGCTGGGAATCGAGCTTTGCTGGAAAGCCCGACGCCGGCGCCTCGGCCGCTCTGCGCCTGGCACACGCCAGCCTGGTGACACCGCCAACCACCCTTCGAATTGTTGATACCGCTGTAAGTCCACAAGAAATTCAGAAGGAACTCGGTGCGGAAGGGGTTTCTACTTCGCTGCTGGTCTTCGCACGGACGCGGGGATTGGCGGTTGAATCTGGAAATGTCCGGAATACCCGGGCTTATCACGACGGGCGTGTGGTCATTCATGACGAAGCATCTCAATTGGTGGCGAACCTGGTGGCGCCCGAGCCGGGCCAGCGTGTTTTAGATCTCTGCGCCGCGCCAGGGATGAAAGCGGGACAAATTGCCCAGGCCCTGACGTCAGGAACCTTGGTTGCCTGTGATCGCAGCGCTTCGCGCCTGCGCACGATGGCCGGACTTCTGCCGCGGCAGGTTCCGATTGCTGTTCATTTGTTGTTGGTTCGTTTGGATGCTGCGCTGGCCTTGCCTTTTACGGGACATTTTGACCGGATTTTGCTCGACGCACCCTGCACGGGCACGGGCACGCTGGCGCGGAATCCTGAGATCAAGTGGCGCCTTCGTGCGCCTGACATCACCCGGCTTGCGGATTTGCAGGCCCGGCTGCTGGAAAACGCCCTGACGCTCCTCGCCCCACGCGGGCGATTGGTTTATGCCACGTGTTCACTTGAGCCCGAAGAGAATACCCAAGTGGTTGAGAAAGTACTGAAGCGGCATACAGGATTTCGAATTCTTGGCGTGAACGAGCTTTCCGGTCAGTGTTCCCGCCTGGGTCCCTTTTTTGATTCGCGGGGATTCTTTCGGACCCGCCCCGACTTGCACTCCATGGACGGATTCAGCGCCGCCATAATCGCTCGGGCATGAACACCTGCCGGACCTGCGAATCACCCTTTGTTTACTTGGGTAAGGCGGCAGGCTTAAAATGAAGTCAGTGTATCGTCCCTTGCCTGTGCAGCAGGGCAAACTTTTGGAGAATCCCGCGTGGACGTCGCATACGAGCTTACGCCGCTGGTTGCCGCCAAGCTCATCGTGTATACCTTCGGGACGCTGCTTCACCTTTTCCTGATGGTCTTGATACTGGGCAACCGGCGCCTGCGCCGGCTGGAATGGCTGCTGTTGGGTCTGATGTCTGCGCTGTTTTTGTGGTATTCGGGCAATCTGCTCGCGTTGAATATCAGCCTCTACTACGGCGCCGGGCCGACGATCCTTTCCGCCATTTCCCGAACATTCACCGTCATGGGATTCCTGGCTGCCGTGCCGCTGCTGGTGCAGGTGCAGGCGGTGTATTGCGCGCGCTTCGTCCCCGCGAAGTTTTGGCAGCGGGCGCTCGTGGCGAGCTTTTATCTTCCCATCATGTTCTTCCCCTGGATCATTGGCCGCTTGCTGAGCCGTCCGGGGTGGGAACCGCTGGTGGCGCTGGGAGCACCGGTGCGCCTGCTGGCGCTCTGGGCGGTTGCAGCGCTCTTCACCGCAGCGGGGATCAACGGCTATCTGAGTGCGCGCCGGCGCAAGGACGATCCGCTGCTCGCAAAATTCCATTTGTTCCTGGCGTGGCTTCAGGCCGTGCTGGGAGCAGGTTGGGCGCTCGCCTATTTGCCGCACGAGTTGCCACCCGTGGGCGGATTGGGCGGTTATTTTGCAACCGCATTGATGCTGCTGGGGATTTTGCCCAGCGGTTTGGTGGGCTACTGCATCTTCCGTTACAATTTTCTCGATTTGCGCGTTCAGCGAAACGTGGTTTATTCCGCGGCAGCGATTTTCGGATCGTTGATTTATCTGAATTTCATGCGCAGGTTGAGCGGGTGGCTGGAATCGTACCTGATTCCGCCCGTGGTCACCGAAGCATTCCTGATCTTCATCCTTGTGGTGCTCGTGGACCCGTTGAAGCGCCTCATCAGTCGTGGCCTGCACCATCAGTTTGTGACGGAATTCGAAACTGTCCAGAAACTGGCGCTGGAAATCGAAGAGCACGCGAAGCGTACGGGTGACGTGGCGTCGGTCGAGAGACTGGTGGAGGACCGCGTCACCTCCGCGCTGGGGCTTGAGAAAGTACGATTGCTGCGAAACACAGATGGAAGCGGCATACCGGGCGGCGGCGTTGCGGCGAAAGTGCGCCGCGTGCCCATCTCGCGGGGCGGGGAGGTCATTGCCGCGTTGGAGGTCGTACCGGCCGCGGGGGAAGTTTCCGGCGAGCAAATCGCCGCCCTCGAAATGCTGGCTGACCGTCTGGCGGCCGCGCTCGAGCTTTGCAGGCTGATTGCCGACAAAATTAACCTGGAGCGCGAGCTGGCCGCAAAGGAGAGAATGGCTTTCCTGGGCGAAATGGCCGCGCGCATTGCGCATAATGTCAAGAATCCGCTCAGCGGCATGAAGACCCTCGTGCAGTTGATGGAGGAAGACAAGCAACTGCCCGAAAACGCCCGGCGCGATTGCGCCATGCTGGTGAATGAGATTGATCGATTGAACCTGAACATTTCGCAGGTTCTGCGCTACGCCAAACCGGCTCGCGATACGGACCGGCCCGCCGATCTTGCCGCGGTGGTGCAGCGCGTCGCGGGAATTCTGCGCGCGGATGCCGAGAGGCGCCGGATCGCGCTGAGTCTTGACGAGTGCCAGCCGTGCCCGGTCCTCGGCGGTGAGGAAGCTGCAAGCGATATCGTTTCCAATCTCCTTGTAAACGCGCTGGAAGCGAGCGAAGGGGGAACGTCGATTCGGGTTGGAATTACGCGCTCTTCAAACGCAGCTTACTGCGTGGAGCTTGCTGTTGAAGACCAGGGCCGGGGAATTCCTCCGGATAAGCTCGACAAAATCTTCCAGCCGTTCTTCACCACTCGCGCGGGTGGAACGGGCCTGGGGCTGGCCATCGTCAAGCGTCGCGTCGAGGAAATTGGCGGAACCGTCGAATGCCGGAGCCCGGTGGAGAAGGGACTGGCCTCTTCTGATCCTCCCGGGACACGATTTGTTGTACGCTTTCGGGTTGCGAGCGGACAGGCGGACGCGGCGAGTCATCCTTTGCCGGCCGCCCGTCGTCCGTAGGGGTGTGATCATCGAACCCAAGAGTCACGATGAAGGACTTCGCATGCACACGATTCTGATCGTTGATGACGACAAGACTGCGCGCTACGGCATGCGGCGGACACTGGAGAGCCGGTACCGCGTTCTGGAGGCTGAGGGAGTTTCGTCGGCGCGGCAGATCATGGCGCGGGAGATTCCATCGCTTCTGCTGCTCGATATCGAAATGCCGGAGGAAAATGGCCTCGATTTCCTGCGTGAAATCAAGGCGCAGGCCGAAAGTCCGGCGGTGGTCATGATCACGGCCTACGGCTCTGAAAAAGTCGCGGTTGAGGCCATGAAAAGCGGCGCGTACGACTACCTGCCCAAGCCCTTTGAGGTGGATGAGCTGCGGCTGGTGGTGGAGCGTGTGCTGGAACACCTGTCGTTGGCGGAGGAAAATTCGCGGCTCAAGCGCCAATTAGTTTCCGAGGGCCAGTTCGGCGCCATGATCGGTTCCAGCCGGGTGATGCGCGAGCTTTTCGATCTGGCGAACCGCGTCGCGCAGGCGGATGTGACCGTGTTGATTCAGGGCGAAAGCGGCACGGGAAAGGACCTGCTGGCCACGGAAATTCACCGGCGCAGCAACCGGGGCAAAGGGCCGTTCGTGGCTCTGAACTGCGCGGCGCTGCCCGAGCACCTGATCGAAAGCGAACTCTTCGGCTATGAGAAGGGCGCGTTTACCGGCGCCACGGCAATGAAGCGCGGTAAATTCGAACTGGCGAACGGCGGCGTGCTCTTTCTCGACGAGGTGGGCGACATGTCGCTCGCGACGCAGGCCAAGCTGCTGCGCGTTCTTGAGACGCGCCGCGTGGAACGATTGGGTGGAACGAATTCGCAGGAAGTGGATGTGCGCATCCTGAGCGCCACCAACAAGGATTTGCCCGCCGCCATCGCCAAACAGGAATTTCGCGAAGACCTTTATTACCGGCTGCGTGTCGTGCTGCTGCGCGCGCCGGCGCTGCGCGAGCATCGTGAGGATTTGCCGCTTCTGATCCAGCAATTCTGCCGCATGCTGGGCGAAAAGCACGGCCGCCCCTCGCTTGCGGTTTCAAAAGAGGCGCTTGAGCGCCTGCAGCAGGCGGATTGGAAGGGAAACGTCCGCCAGCTTAAGAACGTGCTCGAAAGCGCCGTGGTGATGAGCCGAAGCGAGATGCTTGCGCCCGCGGATTTTCCGCCGGACCTGCTGGGCGCAGGAGCAGGGAACGGCGGATCATCAGGCGGCGCCGCCTACCTGGCTGTCAACGATTTCCGTGAAGCCCGCCGGCAATTTGAAATCGAGTTCATCAGGACCAAGCTCCGCGAGCACGGAGGAAATGTCACGAGAACTGCCGCAGCCATCGGTCTGCACCGGCAGAGCCTTCAGGAAAAGCTGAGGGAGCTTGGGATCAATTCCCCCCGCGAAGGATAATCCTGTCTGCCGGTTAGAGCGACGGCCACAGCGATTCCCAGATTTTGAATTCGTGATGGAAGCCGATCTGTTCCGCTCGGGTGAGTTTGCGGCCGGAGGCCACGTCGAGGGTTTCCTGGAAAATCCGCCGGCCGACGCTTTCGAGCGATTCCTTGCGCTCCAGAATCGTTCCGGCGTTGATGTCAAGATCGGCATAGGTGCGGGCAAGGTGCGGGTTCGAACCGATTTTCATCACGGGCCCCAGCGCGCAGCCGATGCCCGTCCCGCGGCCTGTGGTGAAGAGCGCCACCTGCGCGCCGCTCAGGAAGAGCGCGGGCGTGCAGATGTGGTCGTATCCGGGCGTGTAGAGCACGTAGAGGCCCTTGCGGTCGCCCAGCCACTCGCCGTATTCGATCAAATCCTCGACGACGGAAGTCCCGCCCTTCGCCTTTACGCCGGTCGATTTGAGGTAAATGTTGTAGAGCCCGCCTTTGATGTTTCCGGGCGAGGGATTCTCGCTGAAGTAGTCGCCAAATTTGCGGACGTAGGCCTCATAGCGCTTGAGGGCATTCATCAGCTTGCGCCCGACCTTTTTAGTGCGTGCGCGCTTTACCAGGTCGAGCATGGCGGCGCCCTGCAGCTCAGGAATTTCGGGAAGAAAGACGGCGGCGCCGGCCTTCACAAACATGTCCGCGGCCACGCCCACGGCGGGATTGGCCGTAACGCCTGACCAGCGGTCTGAGCCGCCGCATTCCGTGCCCACAATTAGTTTCGCTATCGGGGCCGGCTGCCGCTTTGATTGGTTGGCAAAGTGCAGCAGC
>JASIKV010000372.1 GCA_030049455.1 Terriglobia bacterium | reverse complement strand
TGTGGCTCAGGACGTAGCCCAATTCGAGATTCACATCCACGGGGCCGACCTTTTTGGAAAACTCAATGGGCATCTCAAAACTGCTGTAGGGCGGGGTGATCCCGCGGACCACGGCGTGGTTGGGATTGTTGATGTAGCCCTGCGGGAAAATCGAAATCGACAGGCCGTCTTCGCCCGCGTCGTAGAACCGCCATTTGAATCCCGGATTCGATTGGTTCATGCCGAATTTGACCGGTGATGCGGGGTCCTGAACACGCAGCCAGGCGCTTTCGTAGGTAAGCTGAATGCGATCTCCCACGCCGAAGTTGAGGTCGAGATCGGGGGTGTGCGAAACAGATTGATTGCTGAAATAAAAGGGCATGTACCCGATGTTGATTTCCCAATTGTGATTGCCGGGGGTGCCAGGATCGTTGGTGTAGTAGGGCGGGCCGCCCTGTCCGAACGCGTTGGAGGCGGCAAGAAGCAAAACGAATGCTAGGGTGAAGCTGCGCAATATTGCGAAAGGGCTTTGCGTGAAGCGTCGAGGTCGCCGGCAGGCTGCACAAGGCCGTTCCACTGCCCTCAATCCCCGCGGTCAAAGTAAAAAATTTATTGTACCATGGCGTGTCGAGGGCGCAGGGCAGGGATTGTGCGGGCGGGAAGGATCCGGAGGCGAAAATGAAGGAATTGGGAGTGGGCATCATCGGCACGGGCTGGGTTTCCGGCGAGTATATTCGGGCGTTTGAAGGCAATCCGCACACGGAGGTTCGCGGGTTGGTCAGCCGCGACCGGGCGCGCGCCCAGGCCAAGGCGGACGCATTCAACGCGAAACACTGCCGCGCCTACGGCCGGCTGGAGGAGATGCTCGCCAATTCCGACATTCACATCGTGGCGATCTGCACTCCGCATAACCTGCACGTGGAGCAGGCGTTCGCTGCGGCCCAGGCAGGCAAGCACCTGGTTTTGGAAAAGCCTGTTGCCCTCGACCTTCAGGGTTTGCATAAACTGCAAGCGGCCGTCCACGCCGCCAAGGTCAAAACCGTGGTGAGCTTTGTGCTGCGCTGGAATCCGCTGTTCGAAATGATTAAGACGTTTCTGGCCGACGGCCTGCTGGGCAATCTGTTTCTTGCCGAGGTCGATTATTTCCACGGAATCGGCCCGTGGTACGGGCAGCACGATTGGAACATCAAGAAGGAAATCGGAAGCAGCAGCCTGCTCACTGCCGGCTGCCACGCGGTGGATGGGTTGCACTGGTTCATCAACAGCAAACCGGTGGAAGTATCTGCATACGGGAACTTCAGCAAGCAAAATCCCTTGCACTACGAATACGAACCAAACAGCTTGACCCTGGTGAAATTTGAGGACGGGACGATCGGGAAAGTCGCCTCGTCCATCGAGTGCGTGCAGCCCTACATCTTCAACGTGGAACTGTTCGGCGATCAGGGAACGGTGTGCAACAACCAGATTTATTCAAAACATTGGAAGGGCCAGAAGGGTTGGGCCACTTTTCCCACGGTTCTTCCCGACAGCGGCGATGTGACGCATCACCCTTTCAGTGATGAGGTTCGCCACTTTGTGGAGTGCATCCTCACCGATCGCGAGTCGCACGCCAATCTGGAAGATGCGGCGGTGACGCACGAGATTTGCTTCGCCTCGGAGATTTCAGCTCGCGAAGGCCGGCCGGTGAAGTTGCCGCTGTGAGAAAAGCAGTTGGACGATGCTGACTCCTGTCTCCGGCCTGTTCAATGCTTCTTTTCCAGCGCCGCGCGCGTGTCTCCCAGAGTCATCAGCAGCGATTCGCGCGGGATGCTGGTCACGAAGGGTCCAATGAGCCAGCCCAGGCCGGTTGGAATATCGCGCGTCAGGGAGATGGACTCCACTTCGACGTAAACTCCCTGGTCCTTCTGTTCAAACCGCCAGTAGGAATTCATCCGCCACAAATAACCGCCGTCATGCCCGATGGGTTTTTCGCGCTCAGTGGGCAGGTCAGCGTTCTCCACCTCCGCGATTCGAGTCGCCACGGATCGGCTTCGGCAATGGGTGGAGTCGATGGGGAAGTATTGCACGTCGTGATTGGTATTCAGGGTGACGGTGATGACCTTCTTTTTCCGAAGCCGGTAGAAAATCTTGAATGTATCGCCGTCACGTTGAATTAGTTTTGAGCGAACCACTTCTGGCAGGTATATATCCTGGTGATGGTTGTAGTCCTGCACCAGGTCCAGAACTTGTTTTAAGTTTGCGCCGGGAACGAAGACCGCGCCGATCCAATGGTGAATTAGAGCATCGGGCGCTTCAATGACGGAGCCAGAGGCGTCGCGCGTCGCGAGGCGGTCCATGTAAATCTCACCGTTGCGGACGCTCGCCAATGCGCGTGCGCGCTGCGGTTCCGGCAAACTCTCGATGTGAAGAAACATCCCCGGCTGCGCCAGCTCTTTCGCCATGCGGGCCTCGGTGGCGTCAACGTAGTGGTTGAAGGCTTCAATCGTCTTCGGCTCAAGATCAACCGCATAGATATTCGCGTGTGTCGCGCCAAGCCAGCACAAAAAAAAGGCAATCGCCGGAGTTGTCGCGGAAGGCAATTTGCGCATAATCTTACCCAGGGCAAAGTGCGTCGCCCCAACCATGATACTCCGGCGCCGAATCGCTTGTCCCTTCCTCCAAAAAGAGCAAGATTCGGGTTGCTCAACTTTTATGTTCCCTTCAAGATGTTGGAGAATCATTTGAAGGAGAGAAACGAAATGCAAACGATGAGCGAAGACTACGGTCGGATGGAAAAAGCCATTCTGTTTCTTGAGCAGAATTACCATCGCCAGCCGGAACTGCGCGAAGTAGCCGAGAGCATCCACCTGAGCGAATTCCACTTTCAGCGCCTTTTCCGCCGCTGGGCGGGAATCAGCCCCAAGCGCTTCATTCAATACATGACCCTGGAACACGCCAAGCGCCTGCTTGATGCGTCGCGCAGTGTGCTGGACGCGGCTTACGATGCCGGCCTTTCCAGCCCCGGCCGGCTGCACGACCTGTTCGTGAATATTGAAGCCATGACGCCGGGGGAGTACAAATCCCAGGGCGCAGGGCTTCCGATCGGCTACGGATTTCACGCGACGCCATTTGGGGAGTGCCTTCTGGCCGTGACCGAGCGGGGGATTTGCGGCCTGGGATTTGTTGACGCAGGCGGACGCGCGGCGGTCCTTGGCGAATACCAGTCGCGCTGGCCCCTCGCCACCTGGGAGGAAAACCCGCGGCTCACGCAGCCGTACATTCGCCGCATTTTTGGCGGAGCCAGTTCCAACGGCGATCGGCCGATCACCCTGCACCTGCAAGGAACCAATTTTCAAATCAAGGTCTGGGAAGCGCTGCTGAAAATTCCCATGGGCGCGGTGGTTTCCTATGAAGACCTTGCCATCAGGGTTTGCAGTCCGCGAGCAACGCGCGCCGTGGGCAGCGCCGTGGGGAAAAATCCCATCGCCTTCCTGATTCCCTGCCATCGCGTCATCCGCAAAGCGGGCGGAATCGGGGGTTACCACGGTGGCGTCACGCGCAAGAAAGCCATGCTGATTTGGGAAGCAGCGCGCGCCCAAAACTGATTCACGCTTCCGCTCATTGCACCGCCCCCGGGTTGCTGGTATCCTGCCGCCTCAAACCCGGGGGACCCGCGCATGAAATCCGAACGCTGGCTGCACATCATTCCCGTCGCCTTCATCATGTACACCATCGCTTTCATCGACCGCACCAACGTGTCGATGGCGCTGCCCTCCATGAGCCGCGCGCTTAACATGAACCCCACGGAGGCGGGCGGGGCCGTAGGTTCTTTTTTCTGGGGGTACTTGCTGCTTCAGATCCCCGGCGGGCATCTGGCGCAGCGCTGGAGCGCCAAAAGGTTTGTCACCATTCTGCTGATCGTGTGGGGAATTTGTTCGGTGGCCTGCGGGCTGGTTCGCACCTGGCAGCAATTTCTGGTCATGCGATTTCTGCTCGGCGTTGCGGAGGGCGGCGTATGGCCGGCCGTGCTGATTCTCCTTTCGCATTGGTTCCCCCGCCGGGAGCGGGCGCGCGCCAACGCCTACTGGATGCTCTGCCTGCCCGTGGCGGTGATTATTTCTTCTCCACTTTCCGGCTGGATCCTGGCGCACTG
>JASIKV010000371.1 GCA_030049455.1 Terriglobia bacterium | reverse complement strand
GCGCAAACCGCCGCTCCGCCTCAAGCGGCATTCAAGTTTCCGGACACGCCTGCGGGGCTGAAACTCCAGGCGTGGCTTGCGGCGTTTAACAGCGGGGACAAGGCCACTCTCCAGGCGTTCGCCGCAAAAAACATGTCGCCCAACACGCCGGCCGATTTCGCCGACCAGACGATCCAGGTTCGGAATGAAGTAGGCGGATTCGACTTCCAGGAGATCGGAGAGTCTTCCGATCTAAAACTCGAAGCCCTGGCCCGTACGCACGTCAACGCCGAAGGCGTCCGCATAACGGTTGAAGTGGAAGCAGCGGAGCCACACCGCATCACTTCCATTTTGCTTGAGCCGGCTGAACTGGGTCCGCGGCCGCAGGCGCAAAAGGAATTGACGGATGCGGAAGCCGCCACGGCGCGTGAGCAACCATCCTTTCATCAATTTTCCGCCTGGCTCGCGGCCTTTAACACGGGTGACCGTGAGAAATACCGGCAATTTCTGGCGAGCAATTTTCCCTCCCGGATCAAAAGCCTCGACCAGGACATGAACTTCCGCACTCGCACGGGCGGATTTGAGCTTCGCAAACTCGAGCAGGGCTCCTCCACGCAGGTTGCGGGTCTGGTTCAAGAGCACGACTCTGACCAGTTCGCCCGATTCACGATGGAGGTGGAAACCGCCTGGCCGCACCACATCGTTTCATTGGGCTTACTGGCCATTCCGCGTCCTGCCGGATTTGAGATTCCACGCCTGACCGAAAGCCAGGCGATCGCCGCTGTGAAGGAATTGCTGGAAAAAGATACTGCGGCCGGCCGGTTCTCCGGCGCGGTATTGGTGGCGAAGAGCGGCCGCGTGATTTTCAGCGGCGCCTACGGCATGGCCGACCGGGAAAAGAATATTCCCAACACTCTCGACACACGCTTCCGCATCGGCTCCATGAATAAAATGTTCACGGCTATCAGCATCCTGCAATTGATGGAGGCTGGGAAAATCAAGCTCAACGATCCGGTGGGAAAATACCTCACCGACTATCCCAACCAGGAAATCGCCACCAAGGTAACCATCGACCAATTGCTGACCCACACAGGCGGCACAGGCGACATCTTCGGCCCGGAGTTTGACGCCCATCGCAAAGAGCTGCGCACGCTCAATGATTACGTGGCGCTCTACGGCAAGCGCGGCCCGGAATTCGAGCCCGGCAGCCAGTGGCGCTACAGCAACTACGGCATGTTGCTGCTGGGAGTCGTGATCGAGCGCGTGAGCGGTGAAAGCTATTACAATTACGTCGAGGAGCACATCTACAAGCCCGCCGGCATGACCCTGAGCGGCTCGCAGCCTGAAGACGAAGCCGTTCCCAACCGCTCCATCGGATATATGCGGTCAGAGACTACCAGCGCCTGGGTTCCCAACACCGACACGCTGCCCTACCGCGGAACCTCGGCCGGCGGCGGGTATTCAACGGTTGGAGATTTCTTCCGATTCGCCTACGACCTTCTGGGGCACAGGCTGCTGAGCGTTGCATCCACAGATTTGCTGATTACCGGGAAGGTGGATGCCCGGGGCGGCAAATATGCCTACGGCTTTGAGGACATGCGCGACGCCATTGGTAATGGCTATGTCGGCCACGGAGGCGGCGCTCCCGGCATGAATGGCGATTTGAGGATTTATCCCAAATCGGGTTATGTGGTCGTCGTCCTGGCGAATCTCGACCCGCCGGCCGCGCAGCAAGTCGCTGACTTTCTCGACAACCGCCTGCCGCGCTGAGGTTTCGGGCTTCACCTCCTTCGGTAGGAGAACGCCCGAGTGAATTGAAGCGATTTCAACTTCGCTCCACACTTGGAGAATTCTGCAGTAGGTGCTCGACAAAAGACAACCTTTTAGGTGGTTGCCCGGTTCCTACGCGCGATCTCCACCAAAATATTCGATCCCTCCCTAAAATATTCTCCCTTCCCAAGCGTCTACTTGACAGGCGACGGAATCAAATGCTATGCTTGGCTTTTGAAATTAACTATACGGTTAGTTAAACAATGACTCAGGCAAACACCCAACCCTCGCCCTTCTGCACCGAGCTTCGCCGCCTGGGGCGCAAACTTCCTCATGCTCTCGCTCACGCCAAGCGGCCGGGAACAGTTGAGCGCATTGTCAGCGCCGCGGAGGGGTTCTTTGCGGAAAAAGGCCTGGAGGGCGCGCGCACCGGCGCCATTGCCCGGGCGGCGCGCGTCAACAAAGCGCTTCTCTATTACTACTTCCGGAGCAAGCAGGACCTGCACCGCTTCACGCTCGAAATGCTCTTCAGCCAGTTACGCGACCAGGTGGGCGGGAAGCTGGAGGAGCCGGGGCCGCCGCGGCAGCGCCTGCTCAACTACGTGAATGGTTACTTTGATTTCGTCATCGCGCACCCCAATTATCCCCGGCTGGTCCAGCGCCAGGTGATGAGCCGGGGCCCGGGGCTCGGCGGGCTGGTGGATGAGTTTTATCGCCCGCTTCACGAGCGCCTGGGGAAAACCCTTCGTGACGGTATCGCCCGGGGTGAATTCCGCGACGTGAACCCCCCCCAGACCGTGCTGACGCTCGTGGCGATCACAGTGTTCTATTTCGCCGCTGCCCCGGTGGTCGGCCAGCTCTGGCGGTGCGATCCGCTCACTTCCGCGCGAGTGGCAGCCCGCCGCCGCGCAGTTCTGGATTTTCTGGAACATGGACTTTTTACAACGCCTGCGAGGACCCGATGAAAATAGCCCGATTTTTCGTGTTTATTTTGGTGATTTTCTGTGTCGCGCTGGTGGTCTACGTGTTGACGGTGCCGAGCAGCACTGAGCTGCGATTTACAGGAATCATCATGGGCAACGATTACATCGCCAGCCCGCTGGTTCAGGGCCGCCTGGAGCGTCTGCTGGTGCAGGAAGGGTCGCCGGTGAAAAAGGGCGAGCTGATTGCGGAAATCGATCCCCGCGATCTTGCCGCCGCACGCGATTCCGCTGCCGCAAATATTCAAACGTATCAGGCACGCCTGCGGCAATCGGACGAAACCCGCTCGATGAACGATCAGCAGACATCCGCGTCGCTTCAACAGGCGGAAGCAGCGGTGCCCGTGGCGCGCGCGCAGCTCCAGCAGGCCAGAACCACCCTCGCGCTGAACAAAATCACCTTCGATCGCGACGAGGGACTCTACAAAGACGGCGTGCTGACCGCGCAGGAGCGTGACACGGCCGAGCAGAACTATTTGGGTTCGCAGGCCAACGTCAAGGCACTGGAAGATCAGGTGCGAGTCGCCGAGGCGCAGTTGGAAGTTGCCAAGGCCAATCGCGAACAGGTCGCGGTCCAGCAGGCGGACATCGCTGCCACGCGCTCGCAGCTGGCCCAGGCTGTCGCCCAAAA
>JASIKV010000370.1 GCA_030049455.1 Terriglobia bacterium | reverse complement strand
CGAATGAATCCTCAATCACCGCGCACGCCTGGGGAGCGACACCCAGCCGGCCCGCGGCCTTCAGATAGATTTCGGGGTCAGGTTTGGGGCGCGAAATGTCATCGGCGGAGAGCATTTCGCGGAAATACTCGCGCAGGCCGAGCGCTGAGATGAGGAAGTCCACGTTCCGAGTCATGGCGGCGGAGGCGACGGCCATGATGATTCCTTGCGCGCGGCATGCGTCCAGTAGACGCATGGCGCCGGGCAGGGTGCGGGCGTGCGGAGCGATCTCGCGGCGGAAGTTTGCCTCCAATTCTTCATTCAGCTCTTCAATCTGCCGCGGAGTGAGGTCCGCGCTCAAGTAGCGGCGAAAAGTCACGTCATTGGGAGGCCCCAAAACCATTCTGGGCAGCTCTTCTTCGCTGAAGGGTACGCCGTGGTCGCGGAACAGATCGACCCATTTGCGCAGGTGGAAGGCATTGCTGTCCACCAGCACGCCGTCCATATCGAAGATGATGGCTGCAGGGAGCCCGCCATCGCGCGTCATTGCGGCGCCATGGCGGAACCCGGCGCCGGTCCCTGGGTGACTTGTATCAAATCTTCAGGCCGAACCCATTTGGCGAAGGCGGCGCGCACGTCCTCCGGTGTCAGCGCCACGTAGCGATGGGCGGCCTGGACGGGCTCATCGAGTGGAAGGCCGATGAGCGTTCGCGAAAGCATGCCCCCGGCAATCGAGTCCACGCTCGACTCGGCGAGCGGAATTTCACGAAGCAGCAGCGCCTTGGCTTGCTCGAGTTCGTGCGCGGTGGGCGGCGTGGTCTGCATGTCCTTTAGATCGCGCGTCACGATGGCATGAGCCTTGGCGACGTTGGGCGGGTCGCAGCCGTATTCGACCGTGTAGACGCCGCGCGTTCGGCCTATATCAAATGAAGATGAGATCCCGTACACCAGCCCGCCCTTCTCGCGCAGGTCGCGATAATAGCGCGTGGCGTAGAAGCCGCCGCCCAGAACGTGGTTGCCCAGTTCGAGCGCGTAGTAATCGGGGTTGAAGCGGTTCATGCCGAGTGTTTCCGCCAGCGTCACATCGTCTTGAACGCGCTGCGCGTTGGGAACCACGGTGGTAACGGGCTGATTGGCGGGCACCGGCGGATTGTCCGTCGGGGGCTTAGGCCCTGCAGGCTTCCAGTCTCCGAAGTATCGGGTGATGAGGGTCTTCGCCTCCTCAGGGTTGACGTTGCCGATGACCACGATGGCGGCTAGATCCGGACGGAAGGTCCGCTGGTAATAGCTGCGCAGGTCCTGAATCGTAAGTCCGGAAACGGTTTGCGGCGTGGCGTGGCGCAGGCTCGGATCGCCCTTGGGGAAGAGCGCGGAAGCGACGGCCTGATGCGTGAGGAAATTCGGACTCTCGAGTTGGCCCGCCACCGCGCGCGCCAGCTCGGGCTGCAATACCTTAAACGCTTCTTCCGGCAGTGCGGGCGTCAGTTCATTCGCGGCAAGAAGCTGGACGGCCTGCTCGAATTTGGACGGCAAAGCCGACACCGAAAAGGAGGAGCCGGCGGATTCTTCCGCGCCGATATCGTCGAGCGCCTTCTGGAATGCCACGCGGTCGAGGTTCGTCGTACCGAACTCGAAAAGCTGATTGAGCAGGCTGCCCACGCCTTCCTTGCCCGGGGGCGCTTCGATGTTGGGATTATTCTTGATCTCTCCCACCACGCTGACGGTGTTGCTGACCGTTTCGGGCACGACAATCAGCTTCAGGCCGTTGGGGAGCGAGCTGACCACGGGCCGCACGCTGGATTCCGGGACGGCAAGGCGGCTGAGCGCGTGCGCGGCCCAATCGGGCAGAGCCACTTCGTGCGTTTGCGTGGGCGCCAGCGATTCCTTGCCGCCGAAGCTGCTTGAAGATGTCGGCTTGCCGGAAGGCTGCGGCGTGAGGACGGCAGTGATGGCCTGATCGAACTTCAGGTATTGGGCGGCCACGCGGCCGACGTCAGCGGGAGTGGCCCTGGCGATGGCCTGGATATCCTCGTCGGGCGATTGCCGCCCTTCAGCGGCCACGGCGTCCGACCACTCCATCGCCAAGCCGGAAACGGAATTGCGCTGGAATTCCGCGTCCACAATTTCGTGGCGGCGCGAGGCCTCAATCAAATCCTCGGGCACGCCGTTTTTTAAATCGTCTCCGATGATTTTCTTCAACTCCTGGATCAACTCGTCACCGCTCGCACCCTTGGGAAAAACTGCGACCGCGTAGCCGAGGCTCGCCTCGGGCAAAGTCGCGAGCTCGAACCCCGCGTCGAGCGCTTTGCCGTCCGGAACCAGTTGGTAAAGCGTGCCGCGCTGGCTGCTCAAGACGTCCGCCAGCAATTGCGTCGCGGCGTAGTCCGGGCTGTCCGATCCCGGCAGGCGGAAGGAGACCACCGCAAGCCCGTAGGGAAGGTCGGTGGGGAGCGAGAGAGTTTTGCCGGCCACGTTTTCCAGTTTCACCTGCGGGCGCGCCGGCAGCGTTTTCTTGGGAATCTTCGCGAAAAGCATTTTGACTTCGCTCAGAACTTCGGAAGGTTGGACGTCGCCGGCGATCACCAGAATGGCGTTGTTGGGCGCGTACCAGGCATCGTAAAAGTCGTGCAGCATCTTGCCCGTGGTATTGTCGAAGGAGGGCCGTGTGCCCAGGGCGTCATGCGCGTAGGGTGTTCCATGAAACATGGCTTCCAGCATTTGGGTGTAGAAGAGATACTGGGGATTGGAAAGGTCCCCCGCCACTTCCTGTTCGATGGCGGGACGCTCTTCCTTCCAAAGGTCCTCAGTGTCAAGCGCGCCGCTCATGCGCACGGCCTCAACGTGCAGGGCCACGTCCAGGTCCTCGGCGGGGACCGTGAAGAAATACTGAGTCACGGTCTGTTGAGTGTCGGCATTAAAGTCTCCCCCCATGGCCGCAGAGATGTCGGCCAGTTGGTCGGCGGAAAGCTCGGGGCTGCCGCGAAACATCATGTGCTCCTGGGCGTGGGCGGTGCCGGGAAATCCTTGCGGCGCTTCGTTCGAGCCGACCAGATAGTTCATGACCGTGGTGGCCACCGGCGCCAGCGTGTCGCGAACAATCACCACGCGCAGGCCGTTCTCCAAAGTTGCGCGCGTGACGTTGGCGGATTCCTCGGGCCGGGGCATCGCCGGGTCAAGGCCCGCGCAGGGCAGCAGCACGACGGCGAAAATCATCAGAACGAATTTCACGAATGCCGGGCGGCGCCGGAGCTTGCATAAAGACAACATGTAGTTTTCCCCAGAATGGAGTAGCCATGCCCTTCGATGCCGCTGGACATGCTCCAATCCAGATTACTCAATTCGCGGGCGGTTGCATAGGGTTGAGCGGTGGAGTGGCATTCGCGAGCCGTCAATGGTAGAACGTTGCTTGTGAGCTTGCGCGCTGCGCGTGGGGGCAATACGCAAGCGCGGAAATTCACCGGGTGCAAACATGAACACACGCCGTCGTCAAATCCTGATCGCTATTGCGCTCATCGTCGGTATGGCAGGCAAGGCTCATGCGCAGGGAGAAGAAGCGACGATTGGCGACGCTCTTCGGCGCGCCGCGGCTGAGCACCGGTCCGTACACATCATCTATGTTCACGGAATCCGCCAAAACCTGCCCGGCTCGTCGCTGCAGCTTCGGCAGAGCGTCTGTAAATATCTCGGATTGACCTCCTGCAAAGATCCGGGTGCGCCGGGCAAGCGCGAATATGCGGAATACGGCGGCTTTGCCGTTGACTCGCGGCGCCCCCCGCTTACCTACATGGGAAAACCCGTCTGGCAGAACGATGAGGAGTGGCACGCCTCCGCTCCGTTTGTCGTTCACTATGTCATTAAAGGAAACGCCGGCCCTTCAATGGTTGTGGATGAATTCAATTGGTGGCCGATCACGCTTTCGCTCAAGTGCCGGGAGATTGTGGCCCGCGAAGCGCGCGCAGCGGGCTCCATCAATTCCTTGATTGATTTCTGTTCGCAGCCCACGCAAAGATTCGAGCAGACCCGCCACTACGAATCCTACAATTGGATCCCCAGGGATCAGGCGGGCAAGCTGAAGAAGATTCGTCCCCAAAGCGCGCTTCTGAATCGCCTGCTGAAGAACAGCATTCTCGACTGGGGAATCTCGGATGCCATGATGGCGGTGGGTTCCGCAAACTCCATTTTCATGGAGTCGATGCGCCAGCTTATTCTCAAGTCAGTGCGGTTTCGCGAAGACGGCACGGAATCCGACGATTGGAGACAGCAGGAGACCTCGGGCCGCACAATCGACCGGGAATTCTTCATGGTCTCGCACAGTTTGGGAAGCTACCTGGTATTTTCGATCCTGAATAGCGACGCGAGCGGCGCCCTGCGCGCGGGCGCCCGTCCCGCGGAGGATGGGAGCGGCGCCGCCACGGAGGATGCCGCGGTCCGTTACGTCCTGGAGCGCACGCCGCAGGCCTACTTCTTCGCCAATCAGATTCCCATCATTGAACTTGCCGAACTTCAGAGGTCGAACGAGGGCGAATCATTGCGGAACTCCGCGCCCGAGGGCGCGCAGGATGATGAGGTTCCGTTGATGAATGGCTGGAGGAGCCTGCGGGAGTCCTTCAACAAGCAGCTCAGCGGGGAGCAGTCGACGCCGGGTGTTCCTCGGGTAGTGGCATGGAGCGATCCCAGCGATATGCTGAGCTGGCACCTTCCGAGCGATCACCAGCTTTTTGAAAACCAGGATGTATTCAACTCCTGGTGGCATTGGATCATCGCCAACCCGGAAAAAGCGCACGACGGCTACGACTCCAACAAGAAGGTGATTCGGGCGATGTTCGGGCCGAGAAAGGAAGCCGTGGCGGTCGTAGGCGGGAAGCCTTGAGGCTCGCTTGGCCCGGCGATCAACTGGGCAGCGGACGCAAGCCGGCGAGCAGTTTTTCGGGCGGCTGTGTATTCAGCACTCCTGATTTTTCCATCCAACCGCGGCGCGCGGTCAGCACGCCGTAGCGCATCAGGGCGAAATCCTTCGGGTCGTGCGCGTCGGTCGAGATGATGATCTTCATGCCGCGATCGCGCGCCAGTTTCACGTGGCGGTCGCACAAATCGAGCCGCTCGGGGTTGCCGTTCAGTTCCAGAATGACGCCGAATTTCCTGGCCGCGGCGAAGACTTTTTCCAGATCAAATAGAAAGGGATCGCGGCGCAGAATCTGCCGGCCGGTGGGATGCCCGAGGATTCGCACGTAGGGGTTTTCAAGCGCGCGGAGCAGGCGCGCGGTCATCTCCTCCGCCGGCATCGTCATGCGCGAGTGCACGCTGGCCAGCACGATGTCAAACTGCTTCAGCAGCGCGTTGGAGTAGTCCAGCTTGCCGTCGCCCAGGATGTCCACTTCCGTGCCCGCCCAGATTTCGATGCCCTTCACTTTCTTGCGCGCGGCGTGAATGCGGCGAATGTGCTCGGCGGCGCGCTTTTCGTCGAGGCCGTTGGCGACGGTCACGGCCTTGGAGTGGTCGGTGATCAGGATGTACTTGTAACCGATCTGCTTCGCAGCCTCGGCCATTTCCTCAATACCGGCGTGCCCGTCGGAGGCCGTGGTGTGCATCTGCAAATCGCCGCGAATGTCCTTTTGCTCGACGAGCCTGGGTAATTCGTTTATCTCCGCCGCTTCAATTTCCCCAAGATTTTCGCGCAGCTCGGGTGGAATCCACTCGAGCCCAAGCTTCGCGAAGATTTCCTCCTCCGTGCGTCCAGCCAGAATTTTGTCGCCGTGAAACAAGCCATACTCACTCAGTTTCCAACCCCGGCGCTTGGCGATATCGCGCATCGCCACGTTGTGTTCCTTGGAGCCGGTGAAGTAATGCAGCGCGGCGCCGTAGGCCGAGCGCTCGATCATGCGCACGTCAACCTGCAGATCGTTTTTCAGCTTCACGCTGACCTTGTCTTCGCCTTTGGCCAGAATGGAGGCGATGCCGGGAAACTTGACGAAGTGGTCGGCGATGGCTGCGGGGTCGCGGCCGGTGACCAGCAGGTCGAGATCGCCCACCGTCTCGCGGCCGCGGCGAAGCGAGCCGGCGGGTGTGACCTCTTCCACCACTTTTAAGTCGCGCAGCCAGGCGCTCAGCACCTCCGCGGTTTCGTACGCCGTGTCCAGGCGGAATCGCCCCGCGGCGCGTCGGTAGACTTCAATGGCCTTCAGGATATTCTCCTCGGATTTCTCGCTCATGCCGGGCAGATCGCGCAGTCTGCCTTCTTTTGCGGCCGCTTCCAGTTCATCCACGCTGTTGATGTGCGCCTGCTGATAGAACAGCCGCACCTTCTGTGGGCCGACGGTTTGCAGTTGCAGCATGTCGAGCAGGCTGTGCGGAATTTTCGCGAGCTGCTCCTGGTGGTAGCTCGATTTCCCTGTCTCGACCATCTCTGTGATCTTTTTGGCCAGGTCGGCCCCGATTCCGGGAATGTCCGTCAGCTTGCGGTTGGGATCGCGCGCGACGTCTTCCAAGCGCTCGGGAAAGCTTTCGATGGAGCGCTTGGCGCGATCGTAGGCGGCGGCCTTGAACGTCCACTTGGGATCGTCCTGAATGATCTTCATGAGGTTGGAAATCTCTTCGAAGACGGCGGCGATTTCGCGGTTTTCCATGGCGGGCCTCCCGGCTGGGCGAATCAGGGATTAGTTTACTGCGAATTCGCGAGGGAGCGCGTGGAGATGCGCATGCCCAGCCAGAGGAGCGCGCCCGTGGCAATCGGCCAGATGGCGATGGCCGCGATAATCAATCCGGGGCTCCCCAGCGAAGTGTACGCGGCGATGTAAGTGGGAAGTTCGGTTCCAATCGCCAGCGTGCAGAGGTAAAGCACGGCCGGTTCCAGGGCTGTCCCATCGCGCGTCTTCATCCAGAGATAGGTCAAGGGCAGAATGGCCAGCACAAAGTGGTGCGGCCAACTGAAGGGCGCGGCCAGGAGATAGACAAGCGGCAGCAGGATGAGCTCATTAACCAATCCTTTTGCGTCGCGCCGTTTCCGCCAGCACCAATACAGGAAAGCAAGCCCGATGGCGAGGCTGCACACTTTCTCAAAAATGCTGAGCCCGTGCGGAACGGGCCATTCGGTCGTGTCATTCAGGTTCGCAAAGTACCTGGGGCCGCAGAGGGTGTCGATCAGCCCGGCAAGAGAACGGTTGGAGCAATTTCCCAACCCTGAAGAGATGGCCGGATAAATCTGCCGCAACCAGATCAAGTGAGTGTTCCATCCCAAACCCCAGACGGAAATTCCTGTAAATCCGGCAAGGCCCGCGGCGTAAGCGGCCAACCATCGCCATTGCCGGCGCAGGGCAAGAAGCGGGACGGCGACAATCGGTGATATTTTCAGCACCGTGCCGAGCGCAAAGCATACGCCGCTGGCCACCGGCTGCCGACGGCTCAGCAGGTAGACGCCCAAGGTCCACAATAAGAGAATCGTGGCGTTGGCCTGCCCGAAAACGATGTTGCATCGGAGCGGGAAAAAGAAAAGAGCGGCCACAAAAATCAGTATTCCCAGCGCCAGGTTGGGGCTGCCCGGGATCAGGCGCAGGATGGCGTAAATACTGGCCGCGAGGAAGGCAATGATAAGGATTTGCCACAAGATATATGCAGACTGCCAATCCATCAGCGCGAACGGCGCCATGAAGATCGCGGAGAAGGGCGGATTGGTGAATTGCAGCACCTTCCCAAAGCCCTCTTTTCGCCCCATCTGCGCCCAGGGGGTGGATGCCTCCGCGTATTTGAAGAGCAGCGTATAACCCTGGCTTCGATCGGCGGGGGGGTAATAGAGCGGTGTCGAAGCGCGCTGCAAGGCGATTTTTCCGCCCAGGTAGAAAACCGGGAAATCCACGGGCGTAAGATCATCCTCCTGCATGAAGGCGCGCTCGGAAGCAGTCTCAATGTTTGAGGTCAATGCCAGACCGAGAATCGCAAGACAGGCGAATATGACCCAGGCGCGCGAAGCCTGCATCGAGTCCGGAGGTGAGCCGTCTTGAATCATAATTGCTACTATCGCGCCTTCCACTTTTCAGCGGGTGCTCCCGGGCCGCTGCCGTCGTTTGCGGATTCCGGAGCATTACGCTCCCACGCCTCTTCAAACTGATCTGCGAACTCCTGCACGGGATGGTAATGAGTGTGCAAATACATGCGAAGGGGGCGCTCGCCGCTTCCGTCCGCGCCCGGGCTTCTCGGGACATCGAGCCATGCCGACCACATGACCCATTGAACGTGATACTTCTCGAGCATGTCGATTGCATTCCGAATCTGGTCCGGCCGGGTGTAGGTGCTGTCCGTCACAAATGAGACCCGAACTGGATTCTGCAATCCCAGCAAGAAGTATTCATTGCAATCGTCCGCTTGAAAGAAGTAATCGCCTGCGTGCGTGTGCTCAAGAATCCAGCGATACTTCTCGAATCGTTGGCGATCGAAGAAAGCCGTGCGGCCCGTTGGCGTATCGAGATACGCCTTCCAGCCGGTTTGCAGGACAATCGGCTGAACCAACACGGCCAGGAATCCGCCTCCCCAGGCAAGGCCTCTCAGGACGCGTGAGATTTTACCCGGCCCTTTGACCATCCAGATGTAGAGAATCAATGCCGGTGGCGAAACCGAAATCAACCGGAACCATACAGGCGACGTCACGATTCCCATGAACAAAAATACTCCCACAATGGCGAGGAGCATCAGGCGATCCCACGGTTCATCGCGATCCTCAGCGGGGCGACGGCGATACCGAATGATAAAGAAGATGTAGACCATGGGCAGAAGAAGATGGATGAAGGCCCACATGACCAGACCGCCCAGTTCCAGCCCCAGCGGCAGGCCCGTGGGTATGTCTGCTCCGTAGACGTAGGCCGTTCCCCAGAACCATTTGGACCAGTACTTGGCCAGAAAAACCACGGTGCAATTGACGAAGAGTTCGGGGCCGACCTTCCTGCAAAGGTAAACGATAATGGGAAGAGTAACGCCGAGAAATGGAAGGACCAGCCATAGGCTTGTCTTCAGAAGCTGGCTCCATCCCTGTTTTTTCTTGTGCCATTCCCAAAGCAGGAAGACGGCGAACCCGGCGATAGCCACGATTCCGCGCGAGTGAGTAAATAAAGTCGCGACCCCGCAAAGCGCGCCTGCCAAGGCCCATCGGAAGGGACTGCGTTCCGGAAATACTACGGCAAGACCCGCCATGCAGGCGAGCATGCTGAACCAATGGTGGTTGGGGTCGGGCTCGGAGAAAAATGCAACACCCAGAAAAATAAGGCTTGGCAGGTACACCAGCACTCCGCTCAATACTTGCCTTGAGATCACGAGGCAAGTCCACGCCAGGCCGATTCCCAGCAGCACCCAGACGGCGCTGGGAATCCAGGCGCGGAGCCCGAAAATCCTGAAGAGGGCGAGGTAAAAAACTTGCGTTCCCGGAAAGGTAAACTGGAAGAAGTCGCGATAAATTACCTGGCCCTGAAGCATCTTGCCGGCTTCAAGCAAATAGATCGGAGTCGTGTCCCCCTCAAAAACCGGCGTGTGGGGGAGCATGAAGGCGTCCAGGTAAAGGCAACTCACTGCCAGCAGATACAGAAGCGCCTTCAGCAGCGATGACGATGCTTGAGAGGTGTAATTGGACAAATCTCAGATCTCTTCGCGAGTCTAATCGATATTAGGACTGTCTTGGCGATTTCCGCAAGACCTTTGGCGCTGTCGCAGTTCGAATTTTGGACTGCAGGTTTTCAGGCACGTCAGGCGGCGAGCTGAGAAGGGGTCGGTGGATGGACGTTACAGCCTGTGCCCATCCGGGTTGTACGAAACCAGTTCTGAAATTCAAGCGGAGCCGCAATGCGCTGTGGTTGCCTTCCCGGGGGCATAGTGGTAGTTTGAAAATTGCCTGGGGTGAGAATGATGTTCGACCGCCTGAGCCTGCAACTCAAAATCATCGGCATTATCATCGCCACGGTGATGGTGGTCCTCGGGGTGTCTACCGTCATCGCCTCCTTCTTGACCATTCAGGAACCGATTGAAGGCGAGCTCTACCGCCGGGCGCTGTCTCAGGCTCAGCTCACCGCACACCAGATTGCCGCTCCTGAAACGCTGGCCAAGCCCGAGGTTTTGCTTGAGGCCTTGCGCCAATTGCAGCAGGATTCACCCGGCATCACGCAGGCGGACGTCTTTGTTCACTCTCCCACCCACCATCTGGTCGCCACCACCAATCCAAAAGGCCAGCACCTGGAGCTCGACAACATTCCCAACATCGAGACTTACAAAGAATACTACCGGCCGCCCGAAAAGGAGGATCAGGAGAGCATTGAGACGGAAAACCGGGGAATGTGGGTCATCAGCACCACGCTCGTCTCCCAGGGCAAGCCCATCGGTTGCCTGATCCTTGATGTTTCACGCTCGCGACTGAACGCCGTCACCTGGGAGCTGGTCGTGCAGAATCTGCTGCTCATGCTGGCAAGTTTCGCGGCGGTGGTCCTGGTCATCCACCTCTTCTTCCTGCGCGCTGTGCGCAAGCCGATAAAAGAAATGATCCGCGTGATGGTGGCGGCGGAAAAGGGACAGCTCGACGTGCGGGCGCGCCTTCAGAGCCTGGACGAAATCGGTTTGCTCGCCGCGCATCTAAATCGCATGCTGCGGCGCATCGAAAATTTCAGCAACGAGCTGGGCCGCAAAGTTCAGGAAGCTACCTCCGAGCTCGCGCAACGCAACGAACAACTGCGCGGCATCAACAAGGAGCTGTTTGAGACGCAGAAGAACCTGGCGCGCTCGGAACGCCTGGCCGTCGCCGGACAACTCGCCGCCAGCCTTGCGCACGAAATCGGCACGCCGCTCAATTCCATTTCCGGCCACGTGCAGTTGCTGGCGCGCCGCAAGATGAATGACGAAGCCGCGGCCCGCCGCCTGCTGGTCATTGAGAAGCAGGTGGAAAACATCGTGCGCACCGTGCGCCAGTTGCTCTCCTGGACGCGGAAATACGATCTGCGCCTGGAGCTGGTGGATGTTCAGCACATTCTGGAAGAGACCATCCTGCTGTCCTCGCCGGTTCTGGAAAGCCGCAAAATTCAGGTGCAGATGAAAATGGCCAAAGGTTGTCCAAAAATATACGGCGACTCCGGCTATCTTCAACAAGTATTTTTGAATTTGGTCAACAACAGTTCCGACGCCATGCCGCGGGGGGG
>JASIKV010000369.1 GCA_030049455.1 Terriglobia bacterium | reverse complement strand
CTTCCTCATAGGTATCGTTGTCCATGTGGACAGGCAGAGTATCGCGCAGTTCGCCGACGGGGTGATCCTTCTCGTCCGTCAGGCGCCAGGCAAAATCGAATTCGGTATCGTGCTTCCCGGATTTCTTCATGAAAGCGACTTGCGAGCCGGGAATCTTCGCCGCCAGAATGATGGTGAATTTACCGTCCGGGCGGCGAAAGTGAGCGGTTTCGACCACGAAGGGAAGGTCCACAAAAGGCACCTCCAAGTTCATGACCTGCGCCAATTGGCTTTCCTTTTCCTGCCTTGTAAACTGGCGAAAGTTCTTGGGCGCGAAGTAGCCGGGTCGAGCCTGCACCTTCAAGCCCGGCCGCGAAACCTCCACGCGAATGTGGCGGAAGCGGCCGTCGGACTTGGTGTTGGTGGGCGAATATCCGATCAGGTAGTAGCTGGAATTGTCTTGCTGAATCTCCTGGAATGCGGGGGCGAAATCGTTCAAATCGTAAAAGAACTTGCCGCCCGTGTCAGTGGCGAGCGCAGCCAGAGTTTCGCGGCTGCCCTGCATGGAGGAGATTTGCGAAGAAACGGCGGAGCCGGAATAGAGCGCTGTGCCCGAGGGACTGGAAGAGCTGGCGTCGCCGCCCGGGGGCAGCGCCATCAGGCCGCGCGCGTCCATGGTGTAGAGCGAAACATCGGCCTGGTTTGCAGCATCCGTGGCAGCGCGCAACGTCGCTTGATTTTCCTGTCCCGTCCGCGTGATGCCGCTGGTGAAGTGGATCACATTCTTTCGGCCCGGGACCATGCGCAGCATGTTGGCGAGCGATTCGACCGCCTCCAGCTTCTCATCGGTGTTGAAAATGTTGAACTCCGTCTCATCCGGCGTGAAGGCGTCGGAGACGTCCTGAGTAACGATTTCCATGCCGTTCGCGTCCGTACCGCCGGCTTCACCGATGTTTCCCTGCGTCGCCGTCGAGGAGGATTGGTCGCCCACCAATATGGCGCGCAGCGCTTTGCGGATGGCTGCCTTGTCATTCGTGAAATCCTGGGTCACATGCAGGTCGGAGGAATATGTGACCACGGCAATCAGGTCGGCCATGGTCATGCGAGTGTTCACAAAATCGCCTGAGGTCTTCAGGGCGCGCATCACCTCATCGGGTTGCATTGAGCTCAAGTCAAAGAACAGAACCAGCAGGCGATGGTCCTGAAGCACGCGGTCGGCATTGACCTCCGGCGGAAGCTTGGCGAGGTCAATCACCTGGGCCTTTTCGTTTTCCCCGTTGAATTGCGCCAGCTTTTCGACGTCTTCCAAACTGAAACTGGAAATGGTCTGCGGCACACCGTCTTCCGTGACCTTAAAATCCGACTGCTTCAGGTCTGTGACCGGTTTCCCGGATTTGTCGTACACGCGCACATCCACATCCACTTCGTTGGTGGCGGATTTCAAGATGAAAGACTGCTGCTGGCTCTTCGAGGACGCTGCTGGCTTGGATTGCGGAGCCGTTTGCGCGATGAGCCCGGCAATTGACGCAAGCAGTGCCGCACTGCCAAGACACCCGAGCATAAAGGAATGGGCAGAGGGAAATCGGGCTGAAGCATTCTTTCCTTCCTTGCTTGCCGTCTTTGTGCCTCGGTGGCGCATGTTATAGAAACTCTTCCCGTCTCTAGAAATTAAACCGCAGCGCCATGCTTATCGACCGCATGGCGCTCACCCCCGTCACCCAGCCGAAATTCTCGGCATTGACGGTCGAGGCGATTCCGCTCCAGTTCGGGTGGTTGAAAATGTTGTTGGCGTTGACGCTGAAGCGCGCGCGGAGATTCCGTTCCCGCGAGAAGGTGAAGAAGCGTCCCAGCGACATGTTGAAGGTCATCGATCCCGGGCCGATGATGGTATTCCGCCCCGCCGTCCCGAGCTGGCCGGAAGCGGGCACTGTAAAGGCTGCTGTGTTGAACCATCCTTCGGTGGCCCGCTCCGAGCGCGGCAGTTCGATCGCGAGGCCGGTGGCATCCGCCCGCTCGGAGGCGAACACGCCCGACCCATTGTTGTTGGACTGATTGCCGCCCACCTGCGCAGTCACCGGTGAACCGGACTGCAGGGAGGTTACGCCGCTGATTTGCCAGTCGCCAATGACCCTGCCCGCGAAGCCCCCGCGATTGAGCCAGCGGCGCTGCTCGCCAAAGGGAAATTCATAGGTGTGGTTGACAATCAGCTTGTTGGCCGCGTCGAAATTGGAAAGGGCGCGCTCAGCGGCCAGGTCAAAACTATTTTGAGGAACGTTGTGGCCGTTGCCTCCCACACTCGCCGCGTCGTCAATCGATTTCGACCAGGTGTAGTAGCCGCTCATGGAAAATCCGCCGTGGAACTGCCGCCGCAGAGTAACCTGAAGCCCGTTGTAGATGGAATCCGCCCCGTCGGTTTCGTAGAGGAACTGCTGCACGCCCGGAATCGAGGTTTGCCCCCCGCCTGTCGCGGTGGGATTCAAACTGTCAGGAGACAGCAGGAGATCCAGCTTGCTGCCTTTTGTTCCCACATAGCCGACCGACAGGATGACGTTGCGATAGATTTCGTCTTCCACAAAGAAATTCCAGGTCTGCGCGTAGGGTCGGCGGTAATTGCTGTCAGCCGCGTAGGTGTTGGTGCAGGGAGTTTGAGCCGTGCATGCGAATCCTTTCTGTAGCGCCGCTTCCGCGGCAAGGGTGGCCGCTTCACCCGGAAAACCATTTTGCAGCGTCAGCGGATCGAGCACGTTGGTGGTCAGCGTGGAGGCGATCGCAAAGGGCGGCTGATCCAGCATGTTGGTGACCATGCGGGAATAGATGCTTCCATCGTAAAAGATGCCGTACCCGCTGCGAATCACCACATGGTGCTTGATCCATGGCCGGTACGCGATGCCGACGCGCGGCGAAAAATTGTGCGCGTCGCTGTGGATCAGGGAGGGCGGCAGCGAACCGCCGGTCAAGCCGGTCACAACCTCCGGAGACGTGAATCCAGGTGCAAAACCGAGGTCCGCCAGGCGACCGTATTTTTCCGCCGCGGGAAGAAAGTACTCGTACCGCACTCCGTAGTTCAAGGTCAGATGATTGTTCGTCCGCCAATCGTCATTCATAAAGGCCGTAGTGACCCAGTTGCGCAAATAAGTGCTGTTGCTGGACGCCCCGCTGGGCGAAACTCCGAACCGGACTGATGTTGTCTGAGGCAAACCCAGCAGAAAATCCGCAAAGTCGTATCCCGTGCCGGGAACCGGAAATCCGTTGCTGAACTCGCTGGTGCTGTATCCCGTAAAGCTGAAGGTTCCGCGAGCGTTGGGGTCCGTCTCCGTGTTGCTTTGCACGCGGCGCAATTCGCCCCCCAGGTGGAAATTGTGTTTCCCACGGTTCCAAATCAGTGTGTCGTTGGCGCGTACCGTCTGCGGGCGCGCGAGCGAGGGAAGCGGATCGTTCAGTCCGCCGAAGTTGGTAAACCCGATCGACGGAACGCCCCAATCGAAAGGGTTGTTGGAGACGCCCGTAATCCCCAGCCCCTGCGCAATGTCCTGGTTATAGGCATACGCGTTCAATAACGATGTTCGCTGGCGGTTGAAATTCAGATTGGCGGAATTGACCAACCGCGTGTTAAACGTGTGCGAATAGCCTACGCTCACATTCTGGCCAAGGACTGTGGTGTGCGAAGTAAAATCCGGAAAGCCGGAGACTGACCGGCTGCGCGCTGAATTGAAGTAATACATCACATTCAAGCTATTCTTGGCATTGATCTGCTGCCCGATGCGGCCCATTACGCGGTCATTCGAGCTGGGCAAAGACTCCTGCAAATGGAAGTTCTGCTCTTCGCCAGGAAGATTGGCCAGGGGAATGTATTGCAGCAGGCTGGTGGCCGCGCTGTTGATCTGCGCTGTGGGAATTGTGTATCCGGAAAAAGGCGTGCCCGGCGCAATGGTGCTGGACAAGGGTTCATAAATTGTCGGAGTCGTCCCGGCGAATGCCCCGGAGGCGATCACGGTCTGCGAAAAATCTCCCTGCCGCTCGAGTCCTGTGGGCACCGTCGAAAAGCTGTCGAGTCCCGTTTTACCGCGCTGCAAATTGTAGCTCGCGAACCAACTCGTCTTGTTTCCACCTTTGTAAACGTGCGGAATCACCAGCGGGCCGCCGAGCGAAAAGCCGAAGGTTTCCTGAAAGGAGGGAATCTGCGGCGACTCGGCCACGTTCAAGGGAAATGGGTGCGCATCAAAAGCCGAATTCGTATATTGCTCGGTGAAATTGCCGCGAATTCGATTTACCGCCGCGCGGTTGCGCGACCAGCCGCGCGCGCCTCCGCCCCCGCCGCCTCCACCTCCACCGCCGCCACCGCCCCTAAATCCGCCTCCGCCGGGACCACCCGGCCCACCGCCAGGACCCCCGGGTCCGCCGGGCCCACCGCCTCCGCCAAACGGACTGCCCGCGCCGCCACCGGGACCGCCCGGGCCGCCAAATCCTCCACCCCCAAAACCAAATCCGCCCCCGCGCCCAAACCTTCCTCCCTCGCCGGGCTCTGCGACTTCACCCATTCCGCCGCCCAGCAGGAATGAATTGTTGGCGCTCGTGGAATTATCCGCTTCTTCCGGCATCGCTTCGGCAGGAGCAGCGCCCTCTTCATTACCATTGCCCTCGGAAAGTCGAAGGATGGAAGGGAACTCTCCATTCGCGCCTTGCCCGCCGCCACCTTGATAATCCGCGATGCTGCGATTGCGATTGCCTGCTCCACCACCGGCCCGCTGCGCGGGATTCGCCGCGGCCCGCGACGCTTGTGCGGTTTGCGGAGCTTCTTCAGCGGGTCCGCCCACCACCATCGCCACATTGACCTTGATCGTTGTGCCGGGACTCACGGGAATCGGCTCGCGAGTGTCGGGGCGAAATCCCAGCAGTGAAGCGGTCAATCGATAGTTTCCGGGAATGAGATTGGTGAATGTATAATTCCCGTCGTCGTCAGTCCAGGTTTCCTTTCGCTCGCCTGTTATGGGGTTCGTAATCACAACGTCCGCGCCAGGAACCGAGACGCCTCCCGGACCGCGCACATGCCCGGTGACGGCTCCCGGCGACGCCGCCATCATGGTGGTTCCCGGCCCCGAACCCGGCGCTGGAATTTGGCCAAATGAGTGGACGGAAACCAAACATCCACCCATAATAAGGAGGCAGTTCAAGCGCGCGCATTTTGTAAAGTTTCTTAACACCAAGCGCCCATAACCCCGCTAATTGATGGAGCTTACAAGCACTCAGTACGATTATCAACCTTGAAAGGTTACAAGTAACCCGGCACGTAATTTGGCCGTCAAAGGAGCACGGAGGAGTTTATGTCAAAGAGAATTGTGCGAAGTTTCATGGCGATTCTGGCGCTCAGCATTGCCGGGTCGCTCGCAGCACAACAGGATACTCCCAATAATCCCATCCCGGCGCCACCTCAGGGACAAGGTCAAGGCCGGCGCGGCATGAACGGTCCGCCGCCGGTCGTGGGCACCATCACCACCGTCGGAGTCGATCGCTTTGAAATTAAGAAGGCCGATGGGACAACCACGACCGTAATGGTGAATGATCAAACAAACTTTCGCCAGCGGCAGCCCGGGCAGCAACAGCCCCAGGAGCTTCACCTGGAGGATTTGAAAGTCGGCGATCACGTCGCCGTGCGCAGCGCTCCCGATGCCAGCGCTTCTGCGCCAGCGGCGATGGTGAACCGCCTGACCGATGAAGAATTCCAACGATTCCAGAGTGGCGGCGGACAGGGCGGGCAGGGCGGCGGCAGATTCGGCGGAGGTGGTGGCTTTGGTCCCGGTGGCGGCGGGCCGCGCGCGGGCGGCGAAATCGTTTCAATCAATGGAAATCAAATCAAAGTGCGTAACCGCCGCGGCGATGAGAGGGTCATCGTCGTGAACGATCAGACCACCTTCATGAAAGAAGGGAAGAACATCAGCCTGAAGGACCTCAAAACTGGCGACCGCATCTTCGCCACCGGCCAGGAAACCAACGGCCAGTTCGTGGCCACCGAAGTCCGCTCCGGCTTCCCCGGCGGCGGGCGCGGCGGACCCGGGGGGCCACCTCCACAGAATTAACGACAGCGAAGTTGAATCCTCAGACCGATGCGCACGCGATAAACGGAGCGGCGCAGCGTACTGCTTTTCTTTGGAGAGCTTGGAAGCAAAACCGGCTGGCGCAGACACCTGCTTCATGCTGTCTGCGATCTCTTCACGCTCTAGGTTTTATTTCTTGGAAGTTGCGACCGTCTGCCACGGGACTGGAAGGCGCACAAAAGGTCTTTGTGATCTTGGTACATCAGGCTCAATCTCCCAGCCCTTCAGCGCGTAGGCGGTGCGGACCATCTCCTCAACCGCGTCCAGCCGTTCGTGCGCAGGGCGACTTTGCCAGTAGCGGTACTCGTCCGCCTTCATTTCGTCG
>JASIKV010000368.1 GCA_030049455.1 Terriglobia bacterium | reverse complement strand
GAAGGCCAGGAGATGGTGCGCGCCGTTGACAACAGCAAGTGCATTGTCCAAACCGGCACGCAACAGCGCAATTGGGACCATTGGAAGATGGGAAAGGAGATCGTCGCTTCCGGAAAACTCGGAAGAGTTACGATGGTTCACACTTGGTGGTATCAAAAATACGCTACCCAAAAAGATCTGCCCGAAATCGATCCGGGGCAATTGGATTGGAAAAGTTTTCTGGGGGACGCGCCCGACCAGCCATTTAGCGAAGAGAAATACCGCCGCTGGCGATGGTATTGGGATTTCGGCGGCGGGATCCTGACGGACCTGCTGACCCATTGGATTGACGTCATCCAATGGTACATGGACCAGCCGGCGCCCAAAACGGCCACAACGGTGGGCGACCTCTATGCCATGGACTGGCAGTGCCCCGACACGGTCACGGCGTGCTACGAATATCCGGGAAATTTCATGGTCACTTTCACCGGATCGATCAACAGCAGTGTGGAGGACGGCGGCGTGATGTTTTGCGGAAGCAATGCGACGTTGAAAGTTGACCGGTCGCACCTGGCGGTTTATCCCGAAGGCGTTTCATCCGTGCCCGGATGGCTTTCGCCCGAGCCGGAGATCTTCATGCGATCGGAGCACGATGGCACGCTCGACAACGTCATGAACTTTCTGGACTGCCTGCGCACGCGGAAACAGCCGAACGCCAACATTCACATTGGATTTGAGGCGGCGCGCGCCTCCTGGATCGGCAACATCGCCCTGAGACGCGGCATGAAAGTGGCGTTCGACCCGACGACAGGGAAGGTGTCATGATGAATGTAAAGCAATCGGTTCGATACAGATTCATGTCGATCGCCGTCTTCCTGACTGCGTTCATTCTCCTCAGCCTGCCGCTCGGCGCCATCGAGCCCACACCGGCGCGCGCTTTCTACAACACCTTCAATGACGAACAGGAAATGGTGCTTGGCCGCCAAGCCTCGATGGAGACGGACAAGCAGATGCTGATCCTCGATCAGTCCCTGCTGGCGGCATATCTCAATGACCTGGGGCAGAAGGTGGCCGCGGCCTCGCGCCGTCCCAAAATCCAATACACCTTTAAAATCGTGAATACCGATGTGGTGAATGCGTTCTCCCTGCCGGGGGGATTCATCTATGTCAATCGCGGACTTCTGGACTTCGTTCAGGATGAAAGCGAACTGGCCGGTGTTCTGGCGCACGAGGTCGGGCACGTGGTGGCTTATCACAGCATGAACGACGTGGCGCGGCGATATTGGATCGATCAGGGAATGCAGCAACTCAAGCAGGCTGGAATGCTGGACAATCAGCAGGTCGTGGACATGCTGCAAAAGTACGGCGGGCCCATCCTGCTCTTCACCGACCGCAAATTCAGCCGTGAGGAAGAGTCCGAGGCCGACATGCTGGGGCTCTACAACGTCATTCGCGCCGGCTATGATCCGCAAGGAATGGTTCTGGCCCTCAACCGCCTGAGCAACTTTACGGGAAATCCCTCACTGGTGGAGACGCTGCTCATGAACCACCCGCTTCCGGCTGAGCGCGTTCAAGCCCTGCGGCTGGAATTGAGCCAATTGACACTGCCCTCGGGACTCAAGAGGGACAGCTACGAGTTCAAAGCTGCAAAGCTGCTGCTGAGCTCTTTGCCGCCACCGCCGAAACCCAAGGCTCAGCCGCAGCAATAGGCAACCGGCTTCAGGCGTGGCGAGGTCCCCGTAGAATGCGGGCGGGCAGCGTGATAATTGCCCGCAGCAGATCGAACACGCCCTCCACGGCGATTCCCACCAGCCGGAAGGGCAACATGATGAGCCACACCACGGGGTAGAGTATTAGCGCCAGAAGAGCCAGCGGCCAGCACAGGAATAGCAGAATGCACCAGAGCAGGAATTTCACCATGGTAACCACCTTCCAAGGGGCCAAAATGTTCCACCTGATATTATACGCTTGAGCGGCCCGGCAGTTCCCTTGCCGGTGGAATTGCGGAGCGATCCTGACAATGCGAATTACCGACATCAAAACTCTCGTCGTCAACGCCCGGCTGCGCAACTGGGTCTTCGTCAAAGTTGAGTCCGATGTTCCCGGCCTTTACGGCTGGGGGGAAGGCACGCTCGAGTGGAAAACGCGCGCGGTCGTGGGCTGCGTGGAGGACTTCAAGCCCCTGGTCGTGGGTCAGGACCCCACGCGCATCGAGTTCTTGTGGCAAATCATGTACCGCCATTCATTCTGGCGCCTGGGCGTCATTGGAACCACTGCGATGTCCGCGATCGAGCAGGCGTGCTGGGACATTTGGGGAAAGTCGCTGGGAATTCCCGTCTATAAGCTGCTTGGGGGGCGAGTCCGCGACAAGGTGCGAATGTACACGCATCTGGGCATGGGCGAAATGAAGGCGGTATATGAAACCGCGGAGGTTGAGCCGCTGATCGAACGCGCACAAGCCGTTCGGTCGAAGGGCTACCACGCATTGAAGGTGGTCACCGTCCCGATTTCCGAGCCGCTCATGGGATTGCCCGCCGTCAGGCATTTCGCGCGGCTGATCGGGAAACTCCGCGAGGCCATGGGAGACGGCGTGGACATCATGATCGACTTCCATGGCCGCACCACCACAGGGCAAGCCATCGAATACATCCGCGCCGTGGAAGAGTTCCAGCCGTTTTTTTGCGAGGAGCCGGTGCCGCCGGAACAACCCGATGCGCTGCTGGAAGTCCGTCGCAGCGTGCGGACGCCCATCGCCACGGGCGAGCGGCTGGCCACGCGCTGGGACTTTCGCCGCGTTTGCGAGCTGCAAGCCTGCCATGTTTTACAGCCCGACATTTGCCACTGCGGCGGATTGCTTGAAGCCCGCAAAATTGCGGCGATGGGTGAGACGTATTTGATGGGAGTTGCTCCGCACAATCCCAACGGCCCTGTGGCCAACGTCGTGGCGCTGCACTTCGACCTCGCCACACCGAATTTTCTTATTCAGGAAGACATGGCCGGCGACGTCCCCTGGCGCTTCGACGTTGTGCAAACGCGGATGAAGTCGGAAAATGGATATTGGCTGCCGCTGAAAGAGCCGGGCCTGGGAGTGGAAATCAACGAAGCTGAAGCCCGCAAGCACCCCTTCGAGCAGGAAATTCTCGCACAGAGGGCCTACAACGCGGATGGCTCCGTCGCAGAGTGGTAAACGCTGCGAACTCCAGAAGCGCGGCAAAATCTCAGATTCCAAGCGAAAAACCGGCAGGGATTGGAGCCCTCAAAACCGTGTGAACATGCTTTCACTCACGGGGGCGAGTACAATGGTCTGCTGGCCGAGGTCGTTGCTTGAAAATCAAACTGTTGCCACACCTCAGGAGAACAATTCCGCTGCTTGCGGCGGTGGGGATTATCGGCGCTATCACCTTCGTTTATTATCGCCTCCTCAGCGTCAACATTGTGACCGTGGCCCTCACATTCCTTCTGGCCGTGTTGACAATTTCCACGCGATGGGGACTGATGGAGGGTCTGGCTGCTTCATTGGCGAGCGTATTTTGCCTCGATTTTTTCTTCATTCCTCCGATCGGCTCGGTAACCATCGCCGACCCGCAGGACTGGGTGGCGCTTTCCGCATTCGTCGTAACGGCGGTGATCGTCAGCCATCTCTCGGCAAGCGCCCGGAGGCAGGCTTTGGAATCCACGCAAAGGCAGTACGAGGTGGAGCGCCTTTACACGCTGAGCCGGAATTTGCTGCTGCTGGAAATTCACGGTCCGGTGGGCCAGGAGATTGCCAATCAAATTGCGCAGGTATTCGAGCTTTCCGGCCTGTCGTTCTACGACCGCGTGAGCGACCACATCCACCGGGCGGGCCCGAGGGATATTCCGGTTGAACCCGGCAAGCTGCGTGACACCGCCCTGCAAGGCACGGTGTTTCACGATATCGTGACCAAGACGACAGTCATACCCATCAGCCTGGGCGGCCAATCCGTGGGAAGCCTGGGGATTCAGGGCGCGCAGGTTTCGGAAACTGCCCTGCACGCCATCGGCAACCTGACGGCCATCACGCTTGAACGCGCGCATGCACAGGACGTGGCCACGCGTGCCGAGGCCGCGCGGCAAAGCGAGGAATTGAAATCCACCATGCTCGACGCACTGGCGCACGAATTCAAAACGCCGCTCACGCCCATCAAGGCCGCCGTGACCTCCATGCTGTCGGATGGCAGCCTGAATCCCACATATCAGGAACTGCTCGGCATCGTGGATGAGGAGACCGACCGGCTGAACATGATGCTCACCGAAGCAATTCAGATGTCGCGGATTGAAGCGGGCCAGCTTCAGTTGCACCGCAGCCCGCAATCGCTGCGCAAGATCGCGTTGGGCCAGATTGAGCGGCTGGGCGAGAGCCTGGAAGGCCGCACAGTTTGCGTGGAAATCCCCAACAACCTGCCGCGCGTCAGCGTGGACGCCGAATATATCGGAACGGTCATCTGGCAGTTGCTGAGCAACGCCCTGAAGTATACGCCGCCCGGCAGCCCGCTCACCCTGCGCGCAAGCCCGGGCGAGACGGAAGTCATTATGAGCGTTGAAGACTGCGGGCCGGGAATTTCCCCGCAGGAGCAGCGCAAAGTTTTCGACAGATTTTTCCGGGGCAAGGAGCAGCGCGAGCGGATTCCGGGCACGGGCATGGGACTGACCATCGCGCGGGAGATTGTACGCGCCCACCACGGCCGAATCTGGGTGGAGAGCGAACCGGGCAAGGGAGCGAAGTTTTCCTTCTCCGTGCCGCACGCTCCGCGGGAGATATCCCTGTGACCAACGCCAAAATCCTGGTGGTCGATGACGAACCGCAGATTCGACGCGTGATGCGCGCCACGCTGGTAGCGCGTGGCTATGTGGTCAGCACGGCACGCAGTGGGGAAGAAGCGCTGGAGAAGGTCCGCGAGGAGAGGTTTGACTTGATCCTGCTCGACATCAATATGCCGGGGATGGGCGGAATGGAGGCCTGCCGGACGCTGCGCTCGCAAAGCGACGTTCCCATCGTCATCCTCTCGATTCGCAACACCGAAAGGGAGAAGGTTGACGCACTCGACGCCGGCGCGGACGATTACGTTACCAAGCCCTTCAGCATGCAGGAGCTGCTGGCGCGAATTCGCGCCGCGCTGCGCCGCTCCACGCTGGTGAGCCCAGGGACGCCGGATTTATTGGTTCTGGGCAAAACACAAATCAGTTTCGCGGCGCGCCGCGTCACCGTAGACGGCGTGGAAGTGCGCCTTACCCCCAAAGAATTTGACCTGCTCCGCTATCTCGCCAGCAACCCCGACGTGGTCGTTCCCCACGCAAAACTGCTCCAGGCAGTGTGGGGACCGGATTATGGCGAGGAAGTGGAATACCTGCGCGTCTTCATCAATCAACTCCGCAAAAAGATCGAGCCCGACCCTGCCCATCCCGAATACCTTCTGACGGAGCCCTGGGTCGGCTACCGCTTGAGTCTTCCCAAGGCATAACAAACTTTTGAGCAAGTCTTTATGATTTCCTTATGCGGCCGCGCCCAAAATTGTTCTGCGGTCATTCCCATGGACTCCGATTGCAGTTGCCGGCTGAGCCGCCAAACTCTTTCCCAGATTTCCCAGACCCATGGGTACCGCGGAAATTTCGCGGAGTCGAGGTGAACTTGCCGTGCGTGACCTGGCTTACATTGTGATAGCGCTCCTGTTCTTTGCCGGTTGCTGGCTTTTCACACGGCTCTGCGAGCGCCTCTAAGGTGGGCGGACCCATGGATTTCGTCATCGCCGGAATCGCGGCATTTTTCCTTTTCCTTTATCTGGTTTACGCCCTCCTGCGGCCGGAAAAGTTCTGAGGAAAACTTCATGACCATGCAGGGCTTTGTCTACATCGCGGTTTTCTTCCTGGTGTTGCTGGCGCTCACCAAGCCGCTGGGAATCTTCATGGCGCAGGTGTTCGAGGGCCGGCGCACTTTTCTTCATCCCATCCTGCGCCCGCTGGAAACACTTGTTTACAAATTCTGCGGCATCCGTGAAACCTCTGAGCAGCGCTGGACGCAGTATTCGGGGTCGATGATCGCCTTCAGCTTGGTCAGCTTCCTTTTTGTATACGCCATTCAACGCTTGCAGGGCCTGCTTCCCCTGAACCCCATGCATTTCAGCACGTCCCAGGCTCCGGGCTATGCAACGCCGCTGACTCCGGACCTGGCGTTCAACACCGCCGTGAGTTTCATGACCAATACCAACTGGCAGGCCTACGGCGGCGAGCAGACACTGAGCTACCTGGTGCAGATGGCGGCGCTGACGGTGCAGAATTTTGTCTCCGCCGCGGCTGGAATCGCCGTGGTGATTGCGCTGATTCGCGGCTTTGCCCGCAAGGAAACGAACACCATTGGGAATTTCTGGGTTGACACGACCCGGGCAACCGTTTACGTCCTGCTGCCGCTTTCTTTATTGTTGGCGCTCTTCCTTTGTTTCCGCGGCGTGCCGCAGACTTTCAAGTCCTACCGCACGGCCACCACACTTGAAGGAGCCACTCAGAACATCGCCGTGGGCCCCGTGGCGGGACAGGAAGCCATCAAAATGCTGGGAACCAACGGCGGCGGCTTCTTCAATGCCAATTCCGCGCATCCCTATGAGAACCCCACACCGCTCACCAATTTCGTTGAAATTCTCACAATCCTGGCGATCTCTTCCGCGCTCACTTACACGTTTGGACGAATGGTTGAGGACACACGACAGGGCTGGGCGCTTTTCGCCGCCATGGCCGTGCTCTTTTTCGCGGGCGTGTTCATCTGCTATCCCTCCGAGGGCGGCGGGAATCCCAACCTTGCCCGCCTGGGAGTCGAGACTAAAGCCACGGACACGCAACCCGGCGGCAACATGGAAGGCAAGGAAGTGCGCTTCGGCATTGCGAGTTCCACGCTGTGGGCCACAGCCACCACAGACGCGAGCAACGGAAGCGTCAATAGCATGCACGATAGCTACACACCACTCGGCGGTTTCATTCCCCTTTTCAACCTTCAAACCGACGAGGTTATTTTCGGCGGCGTCGGCGCGGGCCTCTACGGCATGCTGCTCTACGCCATTGTGGGGGTTTTCATTGCGGGACTCATGGTCGGCCGGACCCCCGAATATCTGGGGAAAAAAATCGAGCAGAAGGAAGTGAAGATGGCCATGGTGGCCATCATCGCTACGGCGTTCTCCATTCTGGTTTTCGCGGCAATCAGTGCGGTCATTCCCTTTGCCAAGAACGGCTACTGGAATCCCCCCGGCCCTGCCATCGCAAATTTCGGGAACCCGGGCGCGCACGGTTTCAGCGAGCTCCTCTACACCTTCTCGAGCGCCTCGGAGAACAACGGCAGCGCCTTCAATGGAATCAACGTGAATACACCCTGGTACAACCTCATGACAGGTCTCGCCATGCTGATTGGGCGATTCGGCTTCATTCTGCCCACGCTGGCGATAGCCGGAAGCCTGGTTGCAAAGAAGAAAGTGCCCACCACAAGCGGCACACTGCCTACTCACGGCGCGCTCTTCGTGGGCCTGCTGGTTGGCGTGGTGGTGGTCATAGGAGCCTTGACGTTCTTTCCCGCTCTTTCGCTCGGACCGCTTGTGGAACACTTCTTCATGCGCGAAGGAAAGCTGTTGTCCTCGCTGATTATTCATGCGGTGTGGAGCTAACACATGCCGACGGCCACTACAACTCCGCCACCGCAGCTTGACGATTTAATGACCCTCGTGCCAAGGAAAATGGTGCGGGCACGCCCATTGTTCGACCCGCAGCTCATGTGGCGTGCCACCCGGGAGTCCTTCGTCAAGCTCAACCCCGTTACACTGTTCAAGAATCCGGTGATTTTCGTTGTGGAAGTGGGCGCGGCGCTGGTCACTATCTTTCTGCTTCGCGACTTTTTCCTCGGCCGGCCGGGCATCGGCTTCTCACTGCAAATCTCCCTTTGGCTGTGGTTCACGGTGTTGTTTGCGAACTTTGCGGAAGCCATGGCGGAAGCACGGGGCAAAGCCCAGGCCGAAACCCTGCGCAAGGCCAAGACCGATTCCATGGCGCGCCGCGTTCTTTCCCCTGGCAAAACGGAAATTGTTCCTTCTTCCAAGCTGCGCGCGCAGGATGTGGTGATTTGCGAGGTCGGCGACATCATTCCCGGCGATGGCGAAGTGATGGAAGGCATCGCCACGGTGGATGAATCGGTCATCACCGGCGAAAGCGCGCCCGTGATTCGCGAGTCGGGCGGCGACCGCAGCGCCGTGACCGGCGGCACCAAAGTACTTTCGGATCAAATCAGGGTTCGGATCACTTCGAATCCGGGCGAAACCTTTCTCGATCGCATGATTGCCCTGGTGGAGGGCGCCGAGCGGCAGAAGACTCCCAACGAAATTGCGCTGAACATTCTGATTGCCGGAATGACCCTCATCTTTTTGCTGGCCGTGGTCACCCTGCAACCTTTTGCGGTCTATGCCGTCAACTCCGCACAGGCGGGGACGGTGCCCACCGTCGCCGTGCTGGTTTCCCTGCTTGTCTGCCTGATTCCCACCACCATCGGGGGGCTGCTTTCCGCTATCGGAATCGCCGGCATGGATCGCGTGATGCAGGACAACGTGCTGGCAATGAGCGGCAAGGCTGTGGAAGCATCGGGCGACGTCAACACGCTTCTGCTCGACAAGACCGGAACGATTACACTCGGCAACCGCCAGGCGGTGCAGTTTCTTCCCGTTGAAGGCGTCACGGGCGGCGAGCTGGCCGACGCGGCGCAACTTGCCAGCCTGGCCGATGAGACTCCCGAGGGCCGCTCGATCGTCGTGCTGGCCAAGCAGCAATACAGTCTGCGCGGACGTGACGTTTCCGAGCACGAGGCCCACTTCATTCCCTTTTCCGCCTATACACGCATGAGCGGAGTGGATATCGACGGCCGCATGTTGCGCAAGGGCGCAACCGACGCCATCATTCAATTCGTCACTGAAAAGGGCGGGCAAGTCCCGGCAAATTTTACAGAATTGTCCGACGGTATTTCGCGCACGGGAGGGACTCCGCTCGCCGTGGCCGATGGCGACCGCCTGCTGGGAATCGTTCACCTGAAAGACATTGTGAAAGGCGGAATGCGCGAGCGCCTTCAGCAGCTCCGCACCATGGGAATCCGCTCGGTCATGATTACCGGTGACAATCCTCTGACCGCCGCGGCCATCGCCAACGAAGCCGGCGTAGATGATTTCCTTGCGCAAGCCACGCCGAAAGACAAAATGGATTACATCAAGAAGGAGCAGGCGCAGGGCCGCCTGGTCGCGATGACCGGCGATGGCACCAATGACGCACCGGCGCTGGCCCAGGCGGATGTGGGAGTCGCCATGAACACCGGCACCATGGCCGCCAAGGAAGCCGGCAATATGGTGGACCTGGACAGCAATCCCACCAAGCTGATCGAAATTGTCGCCATCGGAAAGCAGTTGCTGATCACCCGCGGCGCGCTGACGACATTTTCGATTCTGAACGACGTCTCAAAATATTTCGCCATCATTCCCGCGATGTTTGCAGCCACTTATCCCGAGCTCGACAAGTTGAACATCATGCGATTGCACAGCCCGCAGAGCGCCGTGCTGGCCGCGGTAATTTTCAATGCGCTGATTATCATCGCACTGGTGCCGCTTGCCCTCCGCGGGGTGCATTACAAGCCGCAAAGCGCCGCCGCCATGCTGCGCCGCAACCTTTGGATTTATGGATTGGGTGGCTTCATCGCCCCTTTCCCGTGCATTTATCTGATCGACCGCGTGCTGGGGATTTTGCACCTGGCGTAACGCCGTGATTGTGGCGGCGGTTCCGCCGCGCGGGACCGTGGTCGGCGCTCTTAGGTCGCCGCTACAGCAAGGTGCACTTCTACTGTGGCTGCGGGCCACCAGCCAAATTGGAGTTGGTCATGCGCAAGCAACTGAGCCAGGCATTTCGCTTCACGCTGTTGATGACGGTTCTCACCGGGTTGATTTATCCGGGCCTAGTAACGGGCCTCTGCCAGCTTCTTTTTCCGCGAACGGCCAATGGCAGCCTGCTGAAAATCAATGGGCAGGTGGTGGGTTCAACGCTGCTCGGCCAGAATTTTTCCAGTCCGGAGTACTTCCATCCCCGACCCTCGGCCGCCGGAAACGATGGCTATGACGCCACCGCGTCCGGCGGATCTAACTTTGGCCCCACAAATCAAAAACTGATCGACCGGGTGAAAGCGGACGTCGCAAAATTCCGCATGGAGAATCCCGACTACCAAGGCCCCATTCCCGCCGACATGGTTACCACTTCCGCCAGCGGACTCGACCCGGACATCAGCCTCGCCTCAGCATTCGCCCAAGCCCCACGCGTGGCGCAGGCCCGCCGCACAACCGTGGACCGGGTGAATCAACTCATTCAGGCTCAAGCCCGCGGACGCCGCTGGGGTTTTCTCGGTGAGCCGCGCGTGAATGTGCTTCAGCTTAACGTTGCCCTGAACCAGAGCTTCCCCATGGCTCCGAAGAAACAGTCTTAATCGAGATTCGGTCAAACAAGACCGTCAAATAGCCTCACCACGCTATCTCCGCGCACTACCTGTCAATTTCACAAATTCCATATTTCGTAATTCTCAAGGGCAGAAGCGACAACATCGATTGTCCAATTGGGCGACTGTTAGGATTGTCCAGCGCCAGTTTGTCCCGCCCGGGGCAGAAGGGACGCAGACCGCGAAATCGGCAGTGCGCCCCACGAACCACTTGCTTGAAGGGACTCTGCCCCCGTGTTAAGGTGCGGGCGTGTTCAAGGCCCTGCGTGACGATTTCGGATTCTGGAGGCATGATCGCCGGCTGCCCATCGAGTCTCCGGAGCGCGCAAGTAGATTCCTCCGCGACAAATGGCCATTCGCCATTCTCCTTTTAGTTGCGGCTTTGCCCTACATCGGAGTTCTGCGCAACGACTTTGCCTATGCGTATGACGACAAGGCGCTCATCCTTGACAACCCTTACCTTCACAGCTTCGGGCACTTGGGCGAGTTACTGACCACTGACATTTGGTCGTATCAGGCCAGCCATGGCATGAGCAACTACTTTCGCCCGGTCGAGATGATTGGATTTTTGTTGTGTTACAAGGTCTTCGGTCCCTGGGCCGGCGGTTTCCATCTTCTCAGCCTGCTGCTGAATATCTCTGTCGTCATTCTGCTGTTCCTGCTCGCGGAGAGGATGTTAGGCGGGCGCCCCGCCGCATTTGCGGCGAGCGCCATCTTCGCACTTCATCCCGTCCACGTGGAAGCGGTGGCTTGGATTGCCGCGATGACGGACCTGGAGATGACTTTTTTCTTTATCCTGACTTTCTGGTTGTTTCTGCGGCTGGAGGATCGCACATGTGGCCAAAATTGGATTGCATGGACGGCCATGATCGGTAGCTATGTCCTCGCTCTCCTGTCAAAAGAGCCGGCCATGACGCTCGCACCGCTTGCCACGGTGTATGAGCACGGGTATCGGGCCGATCGCGCAGGCACAAATTGGAGAGAAAAGGTCTTTCGTTACGGCCCCTTGTGGCTGGCGTGCCTGGCGTACACGCTAGTACGTGTGCACATTTTCAAGGGGTTCGCACATCCTTCGGGATACCATACGTTTACCGCGGGCGAGGTGCTGCTTTCCGCCCTGGCGGTGCTCGGGGGATATCTTGCCCTGCTTGTCTGGCCTCTGAATCTTGCCGAATTGCACCTATTTCATCCGAGTGTCCGGATTGATTGGCACGTGCTCGGAGGCCTTTTGGCAGTGGCCGTAGCTCTCGTGGCTTTTGGCGCCCTCTGGAAGCGCGCGCGAATAACTACTTTTCCGATCCTGTGGTTCTTCGCCGCGCTTACTCCGGCTTTGGACGCTCGCTGGCTGGGAGATTACGTCCTCGCCCACCGCCACCTCTATCTTCCCTCAGCGGGATTCTGCCTGTTTGCCGGTTGGGCGTGCGATTGGTTGTGGCGGGGCATCGCGAACCGCGGCATGTTGGTGCGAAGCGCCGCTCTCACCGCCGGCCTGCTGCTGGCCGCATTTTGTGTTTTCCGCATCAGCACACGCGTGCGCGACTGGCGAAGCGACATCACGCTATTTCAGCGAGCCCTAGCGGCTAATCCCGGCGACTATCGCATCCATGACTCGCTGGGCTTCGCCTACTGGATTCGAGGTGACGGCGACAATGCCGAACGCGAATGGCAGGAGACCTTGCGTCTTGAACCCAATAACGTTGGAACCCTGGAGGAGTTGGGAGCGCTTTATGCCAGTCAAAAGAACTTTGCGCAAGCGATACCACTCCTTGAGATGACTTCGACCTTGGACCCGCTGAACTCCAACGCCCACCTGCAATTGGGGGCAGCCTACGCGGAAACGGGCAATCCGGAGGGCGCGGAGAAACAGTGGCTTAAGGCGGCCCAAATCTCACCCATGAACTATATAACCCATAACCTGCTGGGTAAGCTTTATTTCGATTCCAAGCAGTTCAACCAGGCGGAGCAACAGTTCCTGCAATCGCTGCAATGCCAGCCCAATCTGGCTGCTGACGACTATCTGGGCTATATCTACATGCAGGAGGGACGCCGCGACCTTGCCGAGCAGGTGTTCAAAGCTGCACTCGCGCTGAATAACACCGATAGCCACGCCCACTTCGACCTCGGACTCATCTACTCCGCCACCGGACGAACCTCCCTGGCGGTGGAGGAATTGCAGGCAGCCCTGGCCGCTGATCCTTCCAATCCTGAAATCCGGTCTGCCCTCGCCAAGTTACACCATTAGCGGCGAGGGTTCGGGTACCGTTTAATCCTTGCCCCCGCTCGGCTTGTATTCGTCAGGGCCGACGCTCGAGTGTCTGTTTTCTGTTTTGCGCGATTGCAATCACCTCCCGAGCCATGCGGGCAAGCCCCTGATCGGGAAATTGGATACAATTCAAACGATCGCGGACGCCCTCGAGCACAACGGGATCGTCCAGCATGCCATGTAGAATCATAGTCTTCAAATTACTCAGATA
>JASIKV010000367.1 GCA_030049455.1 Terriglobia bacterium | reverse complement strand
CATCGAATTGCGTGCGCCCACGTCGGAGGAGCCGAATTCCCTGCAGGTCGTGGTGACGGACACGGGCACGGGCATGGCGCACGAAACCCTCGCGCACATTTTCGATCCCATGTTCACAACCAAGCAGATCGGCACCGGCGCCGGCCTGGGATTGGCCATCTGCGAGCAGATCGTCCGCCAGCACGCAGGAACGATTCATGCCGAAAGCGAGCCGGGACGCGGGACGACATTCACGATTCGGCTGCTGCTTGATTGCCGCGAGAAAGTGGAAGTGCCGGACCTGACGCTGGTGGCCGGCGGGGAGTAGGGGCGGCCGCCGGCGGCGGTTGGAAGCCGCTGCCGAAGCCTTTCTTATGGAAACCAACGCCAACATTTTGGTTGTCGATGATGACGCGGACACGCGCGAATTATTGCGCGAGGTCCTGAGCGAAGAGGGGTATCGCGTCAACACCTCCGGCAGCGGCGAGGAAGCCACGGAGATCGGCCGGCGCGAATTGTTCGATGTCATCATCAGTGACATGCGCCTGGGTCCGGACCTGAACGGACTGGACGTGCTTCGCGCCTACAAAACGATTCAGCCGGAGTCGGAGGTCATCCTGATCACCGCCTTCGGATCGATGGAAACGGCCATTGAGGCGGTAAAGGCCGGCGCGTTTGATTACATCTCCAAACCCTTCAAGATTGACGAAGTGCTGTTGCAGGTTCAGCGCGCGCTGGGAAACCGCAAACTGCTGCGTGAAAATCGCAACCTAAAGCGGCAGCTGGGTACGCAGGCGCAGCTTTCCAGCCTGGTGGGCAATTCGGCGAAGATGCTGGAGATTTACAAGAAGATTGCCATGGTCGCCGACTCGCGCTCCACGGTGTTGGTCTGCGGCGAGAGCGGCACGGGCAAGGAACTGGTGGCGAAAGCCATCCACTACAACGGTCCGCGCGCCGAGCAGTGCTTCTACGCGGTGAATTGCGGCGCACTTACCGAAACGCTGCTGGAAACTGAACTGTTCGGCCACGTGCGCGGCTCCTTTACCGGGGCGATGGTGAACAAGCGCGGAATTTTTGAGGAAGCGAGCGGCGGCACGGTCTTTCTGGATGAGGTCAGTGAAATGAGCCCGGGCTTGCAGGTAAAAGTACTGCGCACCCTGGAGGAGCAGGAGGTCCGCCGCATCGGCAGCAATGAAGTCGTGAACGTTGACGTGCGCATCATCGCCGCCAGCAATCGCAACCTGGCCGAGTGCGTTGAGGAAGGGAAGTTCCGCCAGGACCTCTACTATCGCCTGCGCGTCATTGAGATTGATATTCCGCCGCTGCGCGAGCGCCTGGACGACGTTCCGCTGCTGGTCGAGCATTTCCTGAAAAAAATGGGGCACGACCGCGAGCACGCGCTTTCCATTTCTCCGCAGGCGCTCTCCGTGCTGATGAGTTCTGCGTACTCCTGGCCTGGGAACGTTCGCGAACTTGAGAACGCGCTGGAATCCGCCGCGGCGCTCAATCGCACGGGTGTGATCGTGCCGGAAGATTTGCCGGAAAAGGTGCGAGGTGAAGCGCGCGAGGTAAAACGCCCGGAGGATCTCTACGCCGAACTGCCCTCGCTCGATGAGGTGGAGCGCCGCTACATGGCGCACGTGCTGAAAGTGACGGGCGGCAACCGCGTGAAGACTTCGGAAATCCTGGGCATTGACCGGCGCACGCTTTATCGCAAGGCGGAGAAGTACAAGCTGCTGGTTTGAGAGGTTCATGGCATGGGCATCCTGCCCATGTTGATTTGAACGGCAGGGGTGTGGCGCCGCCTTGCCCCTGCTCGGGTGGGAAGGAAGCTCGCGCCGCAGCGGGCAAGAACTGACTCAGAAAAATCATCTCGAGCGGATTCAAATTCCAAAATGAAAATCCTGGTCACAGGCAGTTCCGGGCATCTGGGCGAAGCTTTGGTCCGCACTTTGCTGAAGCTTGGGCATGAGGTTTCCGGGCTCGACCTGCTCGATCGCCCTTTCACAACTCACGTGGGTTCGATCCTCGACCGCGACTGCGTGCGGCGCTCTCTGGCTGGGGCGCGAGTGGTGTTTCACGCCGCCACGTTGCACAAGCCGCACGTAAGCACACACCCGCGCCAGGAGTTCATCGACACCAACATCACAGGCACCCTCACTCTGCTGGAGGAGGCGGTCGCGGCGCGCGTGGAATCGTTCATCTATACCAGCACCACCAGTGTTTTCGGCGGCGCGCTCGTCCCGCCCGCCGGAACTCCCGCCGCGTGGATCACCGAAGAAGTCACGCCTATTCCCAAAAACATTTATGGCGTAACCAAGGCTGCGGCGGAGGACCTGTGCGAATTGTTTCACAAGGACGACGCCCTCCCCTGCCTGGTGCTGCGAACCTCGCGTTTTTTTCCCGAGGAGGATGACGATCCCGCGGCGCGCGCCGCATATGCGGATGAGAATCTGAAAGTGAATGAGTTCCTGTATCGCCGCGTGGACCTTGCGGACGTGGTGGGCGCTCACTTGCTGGCGGCCGGCCGCGCGCCCCTGTTCGGATTCCGCAAATACATCATTAGCGCCACGACGCCCTTTATCGCCGGCGACATGGAGGAAGTGCGCGCTGACGCCCCGCGCCTGGTCAGCCGGCTCTTTCCCGAATACCAAACGCTCTACTTCCGCCGGGGATGGAAAATGACGCCCAGCGTCGATCGTGTTTACGTGAACGACCGCGCGCGGGAAGAACTGGGCTGGCGGCCGCGTTATTCCTTTCAGTCTGTGATTGATCGATTGGGAAATGGCGAGGATTTCAGAAGTCCGCTGGCGCGCCTGGTCGGGTCAAAGGGTTATCATCACGCGGCACGCGCATCCCGCCTGTGATCTTCGCACCGCCGGGAGTGGCTGCGCCGCGAATCAGATCAATTCCTGATTTAAACTTTTGCGCTGGATTCGGGCGCTTCCCCTCGCAGGCGGGCGCGATCGTGCTCAGGGCGTTTTCCGCGCAGAAGGGCGAAGTCTGCGGCGCGCAGCAATTCGTGAGCCGTGCGGCCGTCTTCGGGGAAGGTGGCGATCCCGTAGGAGAGAGTCATGGGCTTCAGCCAGCGGCTTTGGTACTGCAGGGCAGTCTGGCCGACGGCGATGCGCATTTCTTCCGCGCGTTGCGCAGCGAAACCGGCGGAAGATTCGGGAAGAATCAACAGAAACTCATCGCCTCCGTAGCGGCACGCAACATCCTCACTGCGAATCAGCGACTTCAGCATCCGGCACATGCTTTGCAGCGCCACATCACCCGCTTCGTGCCCGAAGGCGTCGTTGAAATCCTTGAAATTGTCGATATCGAGCATGAGGAGCGAGAGCGGACGGCCGCTGCGAGTGGCGCGGCAGATGTCGCGCTCCAGCGCTTCCTCCATGTGGCGCCGATTGTACCATCCGGTCAGCGGGTCGCAGATGGATTCGGCCCGCAAGGCTTCGCGCAATCGCATGTCGGAGACGGTCAGCGCAAGCCGCTCCGCCATGGTTCGCACGGGCCAGGTCAGGTCCAGCGACTGCGGAATGGGCGCATCCTTGGCGGCCTGGTTTCCCGCTCCTATCCACATGTGGAGCAGGCCCAGCGTTTCGCCCCGCGCGATCATGGGAGCGCAAATCAGCCAGGACGGCGCCGGCTCCGGCAAATGCCGGCAGAGCAAGCCGAGCTCCGGAACCTCCACCAGATGCACGCGCCCGGTGCGCAGACCCCAGCATTCATCGCTGGCCAGGAAGTCGCTCTTGATTCCCGCGGGTTCTCCCCAGCGCAGCGCCAGCTCCAGCGTGCCGCGCGTCGCGGATTGGATATACAGTGAGCCGGAGCTTCCCGGCAGCAGCTTCTGCGCAAAGCGCGCGGTGACCGCGTAAGCGTCTTCGGGGTTGGCGCTGACTTGCAGCATCTCCCCCATTTCGGCCAGCAGCTTCAGGTAGTGCGCCTGCCGCTCCAGAATCGTGAGCGAATGCCGCAGCGCGTCCTCCGCGCGCTTGTGGCTGCTGATTTCGCGCGCGATGCTGGAGACACCCACCACCCGTCCCTTGCGGTCCTCAACCGGTGACAAGGTCAGCGCCACATCGATAAGCGCGCCGTCCTTGCGAGTGCGAACGGTTTCGTGACCGCATACAGAAGCGCCCTTGTGGACGCGCGCGATCAACTGCTGCATTTCCTCCAAGCGGCCGGGAGGAACGGTAAAGGTGGAGGGGCGCCCGATGGCTTCCCGCGCCGAATAGCCATATATATGCTCGGCGGCCTTGTTCCAGCTCAGGATCGTGCCGTCCAGGTTCTGCCGGACGATGCTGTCCGCAGTGGATTCCACTACGGCAGCGGCAATGCGAATGGTTTCATCGTAGCGGCGGAACCGGTCGGCCAGCCAGGTGAAGGCCAGCCCCACGCCGACGAATAAGATCAGGCGGGTCAGGTCGCCCGGGTCCGATCCGATGAGCTGATGGATGGGAGGAAGCAGAAAGTAGTCCGCCAGCGCGGCACTCAGGACTGTGGAGAAGACTCCAGGCCAGACGCCCCCCGTGGCGCTCACGGCCACGGCCACCGCAAACATCAGAAATTTGAATTGTTCGTGCAGAGGAGAAATGAGCAGCGTAAAAATCAGCGCCAATGCGACACAAATCCCCGCGAGTGCAAAGGGCTTGAAGACTCGGATCGTCGGGTCCTCCACGAAACAAAAGTTTGCTTTGCGAAGCAGAGCTTGCAGATGATACGACGAAAGCACGCTAAAAGCAATCATTGCCATCCCAGGCAATGTCTTTGATCGAAACTCGGGCGGGGCATGGCGCAACTGCATCGGCTCCAATCTGATGATGGATTCTGCTATCGTCGATGAGCGGTTGGTTGGGAACATGGCAATTTAACGGTTGAGGCGGCTCGATACAAGCGCCCTTCTTCTTGAGAGGCCTGATGTCCCAGATGAATCCAATCATGCCAGGGCAGTCAGCGGCACTGCCAAAGCCTCCGCCCGGGGGTTGGCTGGCTCGAAACTGGAAATTGCTGCTTGGATTAATTGTCCTCATCGCGACGCTGATAGTTGCCGCAGTGGCCGGCTTGGTTTTTTTCGTCGTATCTCTCCTGAAGGGTTCTGATGTCGCAGAGAGAGCCGTGGCCCGGGCGCAATCGAGTCCGGCAGTCGTGCAACACCTTGGCGCGCCGATCGAGGCGGGCTGGTGGGCCAGCGGGTCGATCAACCTTTCCGGCGATTCTGGTGATGCCAAACTCACGCTGCCGATTCTGGGGCCAAAGGGGAAGGGCAAGCTCTATCTCATCGCGGAGAAGCGCGCCGGAACGTGGTCTTATACGTTGCTGCAAGTGGTGATTGATGGAAGCGGGGAAAAAATCGACCTCCTGGCCAGTCCTTCTGTCGTCAGCATGCCGACTTCGCGGCGAGAGATGCGAATCGCGATTCCGTGCCAGCCTGCCATGGGTTGTAAATCGGGAATGCTCTCGCCAGCCCCTGCCTAATGCCAGCCTGAATCGTCAAACCGGCTGAGATCCAGACTATCGTCAAGAATGCCCAGCGTCACGATGGCGAAAGTGAAGACTTTGGTGCCTTCGTGCAGGTGGCCGCCAAAAGCCTTTTGGTCGTCCGTCATGGTAATGTGCGCGTGAATTCTGCCCGCCAATACGTAGCCATTCACCGCAATCAGGTCCATCGGCCCCTCGCGCTGCGTGTAGGCGAGTTTCGCAGGCAGCGTAGTGTTGTTCACGGCGTGCACGTGATAACTCTTGACCGATCCGACTCCGCTTAAGATAACGGCATTCTTGATTTTTTCATTCTTCACCGCCTGCTGAAGTCCATCCAGCAAATCGGCATCGTACTTCAAGCGAACGATCACCACCCGTTTGATCTGGCTGGTGACGCTGACCACGTCTGGAACCGTTTGCGCCATGCCGGACGCAGGTCCGCCCGGAACCAGAAGCAGCGCGAACACCAATCCAATAATTGTCTTCATTTTTCCTCCTCCGCAGGGAAAGTAACGTAGGTGCGAGCCGTATGCAAGGAGTGCAGATGAAAGGTGGCGGGGACTTCCGATCTCGCCCACCGTGCGATTCCCGGGCCGCTAGGGGTTATTCAGCAGGGAGCGCGGAAACTTCTGTGAGAGATTTTTGTTCCTGGTCCCTGTTCCCCGTGATTTTGCCCCGTTCCAGGAGTCGCAAAATTACGTAGAGGAGAAGCAGGGCCAGCGCGAAGAACCCCATGCCTCCTTGCCGATGGAGATTACCCTCCAGGAGATCGGGGTTGAGGTAATTCGCGAGAAGCGTCAGTCCGGCGATCCGCAATCCGTTCGTTACGCAAACGATGGGCAGAGCGAAAAGCACCAGTACCACTCTTTTCCCAACGGAGGGAAGAAGAAGGTGGCCGGCGACGAGGCTGACGATGAGGATGGCGAGAGTTGAATGAATCCCACTGCACTCTTTGGCGACGATAATCGAGACGTTGCTCAGATCGAATTCCAGCCCCTTTCGCAATACCGGAATCCCGGCAAGCCTGAAAACCAACGAGCAAATGCCGGTGGATCCGTATTGCACGGCCGTAATGGGCTTGTCGAGCAACCTGTCAGGGATGGGCACCGTGAGAAGCATGAAAAGAAGGGGGAACCGTCCCCTCCACAGTGCGCCGGTTCCGTAAGCAAAGGTGAATGCGCCGAGCCAGAAGACAATCAACCCCAGCATCCTGATGGAGATGGAAAAATCCGCCCCGAGCTGTTGCGAGGCCAAGTCTGCTGCCCCATCAAGAGCCAGGCCCGTGGCCAACAGAAGAGCTCCTGCCAGAAAACCCCATCGAACATTCGTGAGGATTCTCCCCCTTTCGAAGAACGCCAGCACGCCCGTGATAAAGGGAATGGCCATGGTATAGGAATACTTGTCGTACAGGTCGTTCCCCCACAGTGAATGGCGCACGAGGGAACTCAGGGGCGTCCAGAAAATCCCCAAGGACACGATTAACAAAATGATGAAAAGAAGGTTTGCGGGAGTCGGGAATCCGGCCGCAAAAGCAGCATGGGACGGAGCCGGAGGTACCGAGGCGAGTTCTTGTTCGGCAGTCATGCGCACAGGGCCAAGTGATGGATTCGGCATGGAAAGGAATACATGTCACCCACCTCAGGGCCTTGTCAAGTGAGGTGGGTTGACCGGTGCAATGATCCTGCAGAGCGTGCCAAGCAAAGATCGGTTACTGCTCAACTCGCACATGCGTTTTCTTTTAACTTACCGGCGAAAGCCGAAAACCAGTCCACCGAAAACCAGCGCCCCGAGCAAAAGGCTGAGAGTGCGCGGTTCGGGAGCGGCAATTGGCCCCTTTGGCGGTGGAGGTGGTGTCAGTCCCGGGGGAAGTGGCAGCGGATCTCCACCTGGCGGTGGTGGCGGCGTCGGAGGTGTTCCCCCTCGTGGGGGTGGCGGAGCTCCAGGCCCTGGAGGTCCAAGCAATTTTTGAGGCAGCGTGCTGCTATTCAGGGCAACCGTCGGCGAAGACGGACTGGCGCCCTGACAACGCATACCGGAGCCGCAGGCGGTTGCGTTTCTATTTCCGGCGGTCTGGGCTTGGGCAAAAGACGCTCCTAGGAATACTGTCATCGTTAATGCCGCGAATACTCCCAGTTTGCGAGATCTCTTGTGCATATTTCATGTCTCCCATTTGTTATTGGACTTTCGCTCTGTCATTCAAAAACAAAAAATCAGCGTCTTCCTGCATGACCCTCGCGCCCTCGCTTATGCCTTTTCGTTTCCGCCGCTCATTTCAAACAAAAAACCGGAACTGAAGGGAACCCTTTTTTGCGAAGTGTACCCGCTAATTGAATCGATCCAAATTAATTCTATTTAATCATGGGGTTTGACCGACTATTGCGGCTAGGGGACATTGGTACCAACCCCCACGGCTCAAAGGTACTGGTACTGTCTGCCGGCTTGTAAGAGAGGTATGAGACTTGAGGGAAAGCTCCGCGCAAGCATCCGAAGGCTGTGCGCTGCAATCGACCCTGCCAGCCTTGCTCTGGCTACTGTTTTTCTGTGTTGATGGTGCTTGCTACGCGGAATAGCTTGAAGTTGGAATAATGATGGGTGTTGAGGAATTGCGCGCCTTGGTATTCGATCTCAACCGAAACATCGCCGGGCAGCCACAACGCTTTGTCCGATCCCGACGGGACAACGGGATAGAAGTCAACCGTGGAAACCTGCGAATCCAGTCCGATATCATCCCGAGGCGCCAGGAGCCATGTCTTCATGCGCAGAATCTGGTAACTCGCGGCATCAATCCAGGCGATCCCCTGCACCAGAATAGCCGCTCTCTTCCCCTCGCCTGAAAACTCGGCTGCCCGGTGCACATGCGTGGGATCTTGCGCAAACCCCACCACATGACATTCATGCTCTCGAATCACCTGGGTTCCAAAGTACCGGAAGCGGGTTACGGGTTGGTCCGCGGGCCGCAGGTAAAGCCAAAGGGATGCGGAGTCGGAAGTGAGCATATAGGAGCGGTCAGGCTTGGAATTGTTGACGGCGGCCCCCTTCAGGTCCGTGCGATATTCCTCAAATCCCGGAAGGTCGTCGCCCGGCAAAGGGATGACGATATAGTGATACTTGCGCTCCACGGTAGGGTAATGCTCCAGATTATGGACGATGCGCGTGTCCACAAAACTTGTGTCGGAGGAAACCGCCTCATCGCATGAAACCTGGGGGAAGTTTTTGAACAGGAGCGTAACCGATTGGCCGACTCGCTGAAGAATCGCCGGCAGTTCCTCCGGGTTGTCCCCAAGCCGAACCCCGCGCAGATACGGGCTGCTGCGAACCTGGCCGAGATTCCAGTCAATCAGCGTGGGAGCGCGCTTGTAAAGTTCGATTTCCGCGGGCGAGAGCTTCAGCGGAGCTGTAGCCGAACCTGAAGATGCGCCGGGGTCCTGCGGAATCGCTCCCGCCGCGAAAACTGAAATTATAGCCAGGATGACAATGCCGAACGGCCTTGCCCGAGTCATCATGTCCATCATTTATATCACGTGAAGGCG
>JASIKV010000366.1 GCA_030049455.1 Terriglobia bacterium | reverse complement strand
GGAATTACGGCAAGCTGCCGCTGGGCTTTGAAGCCAATCAAGGGCAGACGGATTCGCAGGTCAAATTCCTCTCGCGAGGGCGAGGATATGCGTTGTTTCTTACCGGGGATGCGGCGGTCTTGAGGTTAGAAAAGCCGTCAGTGGTCAGTGGTCAGTCGTCAGCAGAAACAGGTCAGAAGCCAGGAGCACCTGCGAACGTAGCGCCGAGTTCAAGGCCGGCGCCGACCGGGCTAGAGTCCGGCGCTACAGCGGCTGCCAGTATGGACAGTGTTCTGCGCATGAAACTCGTAGGCGCGAACCCCAGCGCCGCGGTCACTGGCGCGGAGGAACTTCCGGGCAAGAGCAACTACTTCATCGGCAATGATCCGTCGAAGTGGCGCGCCAACGTCCCGAATTACTCACGGGTGGAATACTCGGGCGTCTATCCCGGCGTGGACCTGGTCTATTACGGCAACCAGAGCGGGCAGCTTGAATACGATTTTGTCGTGGCCCCGGGCGCCGACGCAAGCGTCATCAAGTTGGACGTAGGGGCGGTTGGTGAACCGCCGCGACAGAAGAGGGCGCAACGTGGTGCGCCCCTACAGATCGCCGAGAATGGCGATCTGGTGGTTAGAACCGGCGCCAGCGAGGTGCGATTCCGCAAGCCGGTGGTGTATCAAGAACAGTCCACGGTCCAAGAGGAAAAGCGAAATTCGAAATTCGAAACTGAAAATTCGGGCACTCATCAGTCACCACTCGTCAATCGTCACTTCTTAGGTGGCAGATACGTGCTCGACGCCCGGAACAACGTGCGCTTCAAGGTGGCGCCCTACGACCACTCGAAGCCGCTCTTCATCGATCCGACGCTCAGCTATTCCACCTACCTGGGCGGCAGCGGCGGTGACGAAGCGAACGGCATTGCCGTCGATTCCCAGGGCTATGCCTACGTGGCGGGTTTTACAACCTCGACCAACTTCCCAGTCCTGAATGCGTACCAGCCGAATAACGGCGATGTCACCAACGCCTTTGTGACTAAACTCAATGCGACGGGATCAGCTCTGGTGTATTCCACCTATTTGGGCGGCAGCGATGGTGACGAGGCCTACGCCATCGCGGTCGACTCCTCCGGCGACGCCTATGTGACGGGGCGGACATCCTCAACCAACTTTCCCACCCAATCCCCGTTACAGGGACAGACGAGTAACTCAACAGATGGAAAGGCATTTGTGGCGGAGTTGAATGCCGCGGGCTCAGCCCTGGTCTACTCCACCTACCTGGGCGGCAGTGGCGGCGACTCCGGCCAGGCGATCGCCGTCGATTCCTCCGGCAATGCTTACGTCACGGGCCGCACTGATTCGGCTGACTTTCCCCTCGCGCATGCGTATATAAGCGCCTGCAGCGGTTGTGGTACCTACAATTACACTGGGACGGGGTTTGTGAGCGAGTTGAATTTCACTGCCTCGGAATTGTCTTTGGTCTACTCCACTTATTGGGGCGGCACTGGAGGTGATGGTGGCACCGGCATCGCCGTGGATTCCTTCGGCGACGCCTACATCACGGGTTTTACGGACTCGGGAGATTTCCCGATCACAAACGAGATTCAGTCGGGGAATGGAGGTGAAGGTGACGCGTTTGTGAGCGAGTTGAATTTCAATGGCACCGTTTTGACCCCGGTTTATTCCACCTACCTGGGCGGCTCGGGCTTTGACGAGGGCGAGGGTATCGCCATCGATTCCTCCGGCAATACCTATGTGACGGGCTACACGGACTCGACCAACTTCCCCATCGTGTACCCGGTGCAGGCGTTTGGAGGCAACTATGATGCCTTTGTGGCGAAGTTGAATTTCAACCCCGGTCCACCATCGCCGCTCCTGACCTTGGTCTATTCCACCTACCTGGGCGGCAGTGGCGGCGACTACGGCCAAGCGATCGCCGCCGATTCCTCCGGCAACGCCTATGTGACGGGCTTCACGGGCTCGACCAACTTTCCCCTTGCGAACCCATTCCCTCCGGGCGCTTGCACGAATTGTGGCAGCCCCAATTTCGCTTACCACGTGTTCGTGACGGAGTTGAATTCCGCAGGCTCGAACCTAACCTATTCCACCCTCCTGGGCGGAAGTACCTTTGACCAGGGTAAGGGCATCGCCGTGGATTCCTCGGGCGACGCCTACGTGACGGGCTATACGGAATCGAGTGATTTCCTGCTCACCGCAAACTCGTTCCAGGGGACTTTGCTTGGCACCTATAACGCGTTTGTGGCGGAGATCTCTTCGGCGGCGGCGCCCTCCGTAAGCTTCTCTCCGCCGACCGGTCTGGCGTTCGGCCCGCAGGCCATTGGCACCACCAGCGCGATCCAGACCATAACCGTAACGAATGTCGGCAGCGCCAGCCTGAACTTCGGCACTGTGGCGCCGATAGGCACGAATGCTCCCGACTTCACCAAGGCCGCGGACAGTTGCAGCGGCCAGACGGTCCCGCCGGCCGGCACCTGTTCGGTGAGCTTCAACTTCATCCCCAGCATCGGCGGAAGCGGATCCGCGGTGCTCAATTTCCCCGATAACGCCTCCAACTCTCCGCAGACGGTCAGTCTGTTTGGCGCCGGCATCTTGCTGGAGTCGATCGTGGTGGCGCCGGCCAATCCTTCCCTTCCCATGGGGGGCACGCAGCAGTTCACCGCCGTGGGAACTTTCAGCGACGGCAGCACGCAGAACCTCACGAACCCGGCGGCGTGGAGTTCATCGGCGATGGGCGTCGCCACCATCAGCTCGGCGGGGCTGGCTACGGCCATTGCGGCAGGTCCGACGACGATTTCGGCGTCCTTTACTCTACCCTCAGGCACGCCCATCAGTGGTTCGACCACTTTGACCGTTACGACCGGCAGCGCGTTCTCATACACCACCGGCGGTTCCACAGGCGGCCTGAACACCCCGCGCTACGCGCACACTGCAACGCTGCTGAACAACGGCCTGGTGCTGATCGCGGGAGGCTTGGATGTCAACGGCAACCTCCTGGCCAGCGCTGAACTTTACAATCCCGCGACGGGGACGTTCACCTACACCACCAACCTGAGCACCGGAAGCCAGAGCATGTTGAACACGGCGCGCGAGCATCATTCGGCGGCGCTGTTGGACAACGGCATGGTGCTGTTGGCGGGCGGCTATGGCCCCGGCGCTAACCCGGGCACCACGGTTTTCTTAACCAGCGCGGAGTTGTACGATCCCTCCACCGGAACCTTCTCATACACCACCAACCTGAGCACCGGGAGCCAAAGCATGCTAAACACCGCGCGCGCTTATCAGACGGCGACCGTGCTCAACAGCGGCATGGTGCTGCTGGCGGGCGGCTTCGGCAATGACAATTACATCGCCAGTGCAGAGCTCTACAATCCCTCCACCGGGATCTTTTCCTACACCGCAGGCCCCCTGAACACCGCGCGTTACCATGATACGGCGACAATGCTGAACAATGGCATGGTGCTGATAACGGGCGGGGTGGGCTCCAGCGGCGACCTGGCCAGCGCCGAGTTGTATAACCCCTCCACCGGGACCTTCACTGATACCGGCAGCCTGAACCTCGCGCGTTCCTACCACACAGCGACGTTGCTCAACGGCGGGATGGTGTTAGTGGCGGGCGGCAACATCTCTTTCAGCCCCTTCATGACACCCACTGCGGAGCTGTACAATCCCGCGACAGGGACCTTCGCGTATACCACAGGCAATTTGAACACCGCCCGCTCTTTTTACACGGCGACGCTGCTGAACAACGGCATGGTGCTGGCGGCGGGCGGCTTTAACGACTCGAGCGACGACCTGGCCAGCGCGGAATTGTATAACCCCACCAGCGGAACCTTCACAACCACCGGCAGCCTGAACACCGCGCGGGACAATCACACGGCGACGCTGCTGAACAACGGCGTGGTACTGATCGCGGGCGGGACGAATACCAGCGGTACCTTAGGCAACGCGGAGTTGTACCAACCGGCCACGTTGACTCCGCCCAATCTCGATTCCATCTCGCTCACTCCGGCCAGCGCCATGGTCGCTCTTGACACCGCGCAGCTCTTTACCGCCACCGGTACATTCAGCAACGGCAGCATGGAGCAACTGGCTTCGGTAACCTGGAGTTCATTTAACACCGCAGTGGCCGGCATCACCGACGATGTAAGCAATTTCGGTGCGGCATATACCCAGTCGGGGGGCAGCACAACTGTAAGCGGCTGCGCGGGCAACGTATGCGGCCTGGCGACGCTCACCGTGAGCAGCCCGGTGGCCGGTTTCGCCCCGCCCACATTGACGTTCGTGAGTCAAAACCCTGGGACCACGAGCGCGCCGCTGCCGGTCATAGTCGGCAACACGGGAAATGCCACGCTCATATTCACCAGCATCGTTCCAAGCGCCAACTTTGGCGTGACCCC
>JASIKV010000042.1 GCA_030049455.1 Terriglobia bacterium | reverse complement strand
CGCGCCAGCTTTCTCCCCCCACACGCATCAGAAAGGCATTCCAGTAGGCGTTGAGAGGTGTCTGGGGAAAACAGAAATCAAGAAACGGGCGCATGCCGCCCTTGATCAATTGCGCGGCCAGCAGGTGAAATCCTTCGTCTTCAGTGAATGACAAGGTTTGCGAGTACAGCAGCAGGCCCGCCGCCAGCAGCGCCCAGGTTCCGTACAGCCAGTATTCGGGGCTTCGCCAGGCGCGGGCGGCTGATGCGACGGTGGCTGCTTCCGAATTCGAAGGGGAGAGCGGCATCGGCTGCGATGATAGGCTGGTAATCGGCGGGCCGTCAACGCTGCGAGGCCTTGATTCCCGCAGGCCGCGTCAAAAGGCTCAGCAGGCTCACTGCGAGTGGCCTGCGAGCCAGCTTTTGGCCTGCTTGATTTGCGGCAAGTCCGTGTCGGCGTACTGCCAGCTCGCGAGGAACTCCCGGTAAGCTTCGGCCGCCTTGGGCACGTCGCCGCCCATTGCGTAGGCCCGGGCGATTCCGTAGAGCGCGTGGCCGCTATTAGGGCGACGATTCAGGGCCAACTTGAACTCGGCGAGGGCGGTTTCCCATTGATGAGAATTCAGGGAAGCGTTCCCCGCGCTCTCCTGTTCGGGGCGAAAGAATTGCGGTGGCTCGGAATAACCGAGATCCATTTCCTTCTCGATTGCCTGGTCGAAGAGTTTCCGCGCATCCACTTCCTGGCCTTGAATGGCATCGAGGTTCGCGCGCAGATCCAGCGACATCGTGCCGAGCAGGTTCAGGACCGGCGTGGGATCGTCCTCTCCGGAATCCTCGTCCGTTTTCTTTTCCTCATCGCGCTTATTCTTTGGTTTCGGCTTGGAGGCTTCCAGGCGCCAGAGCATTGCATCGAGGGCTTCGGATTTCTCGATCGCCTGCTTCGCGTCGCCGCTCTCCACGGCAGCCATGCCCTGGGCGTAGAGGCTGAGGCCCTCGGCGTAATCTCTGGCCGCAAGGGATGGAGTGCCCGCGCCGGTTCCGAACTCGACCGACTCACTCTCGACGGCCTTCCAATCGCCAAAGCGAATGCGCAAGCGCGCCACGCTTCCGCCCGCCCAAATCGCAAAGCGTGCTGAAGACATTCCCGGCGGAGCGGACATGCCGCGCAGCTTGGCGGCCCATTGCAGACCTTCCTGGTAACGGCCGGCCTCCGCACAGGCGGCGATCAGGTAGGCGAGGTTATGAGCGTAATTCCAATCTTCCTCAGGCCGAATCTGCTGCGCGGCCATGTACGCCTCATCGACCTGCAGCGAGGCGGTGAAGGATTGGCGCGCCCGCTCGTAATCACCCACTCGCCAATAAATATGGCCCGGCATGTGGACCATGTGGCCGGAATTGGGCGCCAGGCGGCCCAGCACGTCCGCGCTGTGCAAGGCGTCTTCCGGGTGCGAGCTGTCCTCCAGGGCATGAATCCAGTAGTGATGAGCGGCTGCGTCATCGGGATGCGCAGCAATCAGATCGCGCAGAATCGACTGCGAATAGAGCTCGCCTTCCCGCGGCTTGCCGTCGGTGTCGTAGCCGTGCATTTCATTCAGCGCCAGGAAGGCTTGCGCGTCCAAGTCGTCCGGGTAGCGGTCAACGAGGGTCTCCATGGTCTGGCGGTAAGCTTCGGATTCCTTGGAGTCGTCCTGCTTGTTTTCATGCCCGGCGGCTCGAATATATAACTGCTCGTGGTCGGAGGCATGCCGGGCAAGCGATTGGGCTTTGGCCAGCGCCTCATCCTTTTCCGCCTGCACGCCGCCGTGGCGCCCGCTCAACTTGAGGGCTTCGAAAATTCCCCAGTAAGCCATGGCCGCGGAAGGATCCTGGCGCGCGGCCTCCTTGAACGCGCGGTAAGCCTCAAAATCCCAGAAGCAGTGCAGCAGCCGGAGGCCTTGATTGAAATAAGCCTGGGCCTGGGCGGAGTCGGTGGTGATTTTCAAGCTCGCGTCGCCGATGCCCTGCATCAGCGGCGGCGGTGGAAGCTCGCGATACCTGGCATCGGACGCCTGAGGGTGATGATGGGCCATGGGCGTCTGCGCAACGGCGCTCGCGCATGTCAAAACAATAAGTGCAGCCGGCAATTTCGATCGCATGAGGAAGGTTTGCCCCCAAATGATTTGAAGACCCTGCGGAAACCGAGTGTAGCAAACTTCCCGGGCGAGGGAATTGGAGAGTTGTGGGCTTGAATCATTCGCTTCGGCCGGGGCTTATTTCGCGGCCGCCTTCGACTCCGGCCAGACGGCGGTGAGAAGCAGCCCGCCGACAATTCCGATGGAAATCTCAATGAAGCGGTGAATGGCGATGACCCACGCCGGGAGCGCGCGCACGGATAGCATGATGATGGCGAGTGTAATTCCCGAGTAGCGATAGGCGCTGCGCTCGCGCCGCAGGACGGCGCAGATTATTCCACACAACAAAATCCCCGCGCCGAACATCGCCGCATTGCGGCCCACGTAGGTCGCAAACAGGGCTCCCATCAGGGCGCCGAGAGCGGTCCCTTCCAGGCGTTGTTTGGAAATGGCCAGCGCCGCGCCCAGCGTCGATTGCATCACGATCATCGCCGTGATCGCTGCCCAGTAGGCCTCCGGCAGCTTGCACAGGCGCGCGATCAGCAATGACCCCACGGCCGCGATCGTGGTGCGCACAGCGTGGATCAGTTCCCTGGGTTCCACGCGCGGCCGCACTTCAGATTGATTGCCCGCAGTTGCCATCACACCCTCCCGGGCGATGCATGAGGTTTGAAATCCCCTTTACTTAAAGGGCGGAATTATCTCACACTCCGGCTCCGCCACTCCTTGCGTCGCCATCCAGGATCGCAGCACCTTGCACCAGGAACCTGGCCGGTGTACGTTAGCGTGCGGGCAGCAGCCCAGCCTTAGAAACCTTGATATGAACACCTTGCGTGCGATCCCTCTTCCCAACATCAACCTGATCGCTGCCTATTCCATTTTCATCGCCAGCTACACGGTGTTCGCCCTGGGGAAGTTTCCGGGGCTCAAAATCGACCGCCCCGGCGCGGCGATCGTCGGCGCCGTGGCCATGGTTGCCTTCAAAATCGTCCCGCCCGGTCAGGCTCTGCATTTCATCGATTTCCCCACGCTCGTCCTGCTCTTTTCCATGATGCTGATTGTCGGCAATCTGCATCTGGTGGGGTTTTTCGAATGGAACGTTCAACTCGTTCTGCGGCGCCTGAATCCCAATTACCTGCTACCCGCCGTGGTTTTTGCCAGTGGATTTTTTTCCGCGTTCTTCGTCAACGACATCGTCTGCCTGGTGATGGTGCCCTTTGTGCTGGCGATCACGCGGCGAATGAAGCTCGCGCCCGCCCCCTACCTGCTGGCGGTTGCAACGGGATCCAACGTCGGCAGCGTAGCGACGATGACCGGAAATCCGCAGAACATGCTGATCGGCTCGATTTCCGGAATTCGTTATCGCGACTTTCTCCTTCACCTTGGGCCGGTGGCGCTGGCGGGAGCCTTTGTGGATTGGGGAGTCCTGCATTGGGCGTTTATGCGCAAGCGCCCGGCAGCAGCGCCGGACCAGGAATTGGAGCTTCCGGCGCTTGACCTCTCGCGATTGACCAAGCCCGTGATTGTGGTCACGGCGGTAATTGCCGGGTTCCTGGCCGGGGTGCCGCCGGCCATGATGGCGGCCTTGGGGGCGGCAGCGTTGCTGATCACGCGCACCACGGATCCGCGCAAGCTTTATGAGCGGGTCGATTGGGGCCTGCTGGTCTTTTTCGTCGGGCTGTTTCTGATTGTCGGCGGGGCGGAAAATGCCGGCATCGTTTCGCGGCTGCTGGCGCTGGTGAGGAATTGGAATCTTCAGCGCCTCGACGTCTTCACGCTGGTCGTGGCGCTCTTCAGCAACATCGTGAGCAACGTGCCGGCGGTGATGCTGCTGAAGTCACTCGTGCCGGGCTTTGCCGACCCCCATACCGCATGGCTGGGGCTCGCCATGGCCAGCACTTTGGCGGGGAACCTGACCATCACGGGATCGGTGGCCAACATCATCGTCATTGAATCGGCGAAGCCCGAAGTCCACATCGGCTTCTGGGATTATTTCCGCGTCGGGTTTCCCATCACCATTCTGACCCTGCTGATCGGACTGCTTTGGCTGGCGCTGGTGCGCTAGCGCTGCGTGGCTCGTGCGGGTCTCAGCGCTGGAATGGAAAATCATTGATCCAGTGGAATCCGCGGCTGACCAGCATCAGCTTGCTGTGATCGAACAGCTTGAGCTGCATGTGAATCTTGTGGCCGTCCATCGTTCCGTCGAGCGCAAGCTGCCCGGGCGTGGAACGATTAAAGGTGAAATCGGCCTTCCACGCCTTGTCACCGGCATTGGTAAGGCTCAGCGTCTGGTCCTTATCGTTGAGTGAAGAACCATAGGATGCGAAGGATTCGTCCATTTTCTGGAAACTGGTGCGGGTCATGGAATCAAACACCACGCGGCGCCAGCGGTCGTTATCGGTAAGGAGCGGCGGGTGGATTTGGCCGTCGATGGACATTTGCTCGACGTCCCAGATGCCGTAGAGCGAGGGCCTGGGGCGCCCGGGGCCGTAGGTTCGCCAAATCCCCACGCCGTTGTAAACGTTCATTCCCACCAGATAGATGCCGAGCAGCGCCTGCAACATCAGGGCTGCGTGGTTGGCGCGTGGCGAGCGAAAGAGCGGTGGCTCAAGGCGCGCCGCAACGGCGCGGTCCGAGAAGAAGAAGTGGAAAAGGCGGCGTGCTTCCGGCGCCAGCAGGAAGAGGTCATACAAAATCAGATGGAAGGAGAGCAGTTTCACTGGCACGTCGTAGGTCATATTCAGAACAAAAACCTCCGTCAAGTCGGCCAAACCCAGAAGCGCCCCCAGAACAGCAGTGCGCGGAAGAAGCAGGAGCAGGCCGCCCAGCGTCTCAGCGCAGCCGGTGAAGATCTCGTATGGGCGCGACGCTCCCACGGAAGACCAAAGCGTCGCCATGGGCGAGAAATTCCCGTAGGGCTCGAGCAGACGCGCCAGGGAAGGGAAGAGCATCTGGAGCGGGATGACTTTGTTCAGGCCGTAGAGCAGCAACTCCGACGCGAGCGCGATTCGAAGCGCCAGGCGGAACCAGTTGTGCAGAGTGTCGTAGTTCTTCCGGCGGCGGTCGAGTGCCGACCAGACGATCGTTGCTGCGATGGCGAACGCCAGGAGAAAGAAAGTGAGGATCCAATCGTATTGCCGGTCACCGCTGCCCGTGTCGGCGTAAATCAGCGGGTGCGTCACGTGAAAAACGTGCGCGGCAGTCCACAGGGTGATTTGGCGAAGCGGCCATTGAACGCTGAGGTCGGTAAAGTTTACTTCGGGGATTACAATCAATCCGCCGATGATTTGGTTGCTCAGGCCGTAAAGCGTGAAGTAGACGAAGCAGAAGCGGAAACTGATGCGCAGGGCCGGGCTCCAGGGCTTGGGCTGCGCGGGGGCAAACTCCTGCGCGGCGGTTTCGACCTCGCCGGCGTTTGCCGCTGCCTTGAGTCGATTGATCTCCGCTGGGGTTTCCACGATTGCGCCTCGCTGTTCTGCTGGATGTGGCCTAGCCGGGGTTTGGATGACCGTTAAGATACACGCGGGGCCGTCCAAATACAAATCATGCCATGGGCCGATAGTTCAGCTAAAGTGGCTGTAACTACCCGCAAGCCTCAAACGTCAATGACTATGTTCAATCCAACCTTTAAGGAGATTCCGTCATGAAGAAAATATCCAGATCGATGTTGCTCGCGCTTGCCTGCGCATTTGTAATGCTCGGAGCCACTAGCCTGAAGGCTGCTGACGATCCCGCCAAGGTCGCCGGGACATGGGA
>JASIKV010000365.1 GCA_030049455.1 Terriglobia bacterium | reverse complement strand
ATTTCGTACCATAGCTGGCGACAATTGAATATCTGATTCAGATACCCTGAATCTCATCGAGAGTGGCCGAGGGACGGGCCCTATGACGCCACGACAACCGCCCCGACGAAAGTCGGGGGCCAGGTGCCAAATCCTTCCCGGTGTGGGGGAGATGAGAGGGGGCCGCTAGACCTTGCATCAAGCCTCTTCTTACTCGGAAGGGGCTTTTTAGTTTACGCCTCTTCCTGAGCTTCACGACATTCCCCAAAACCAAGTCTGCCGCTCCGATGAAAACGGAGGAAGCATGAGTTACGCAACACATCTTAAATGTAGGGACTGCGAGCGCACGTATTCGCTCGAGCCCCTGGCCGCATGCGAGGACTGTTGGGCCCCACTCGAAGTCGTGTACGACTACGGCAAGCTCTGGTCGGATTTGCGGCGCGAGGATCTGGCCAGCCGCCCGCCCACCATGTGGCGATACAAGGAACTTCTGCCGCTGCTCGATGAACCCTACGTGGGCCGCCAAACCGGATTCACGCCGCTCGTGGCGGCGCCCCACCTGGGTGCGGCGCTGGGAATTCGCGACCTGTACGTAAAGAATGATTCCGTCAATCACCCCACGCTCTCCTTCAAGGACCGCGTTGTGGCGGTGGCGCTTTCCAAGGCGCATGAATTTGGATTCGGAACCGTGGGCTGCTCATCCACCGGCAATCTCGCCAACGCCGTCGCGGCGCAGGCGGCGGCCGGGGGGTTCCGCGCCTACATTTTCATTCCCGCCGAGCTCGAGCCTGAGAAAATCATCGCCACGCAGGTTTACGGCGCCAACCTGGTGCGCGTGCAGGGTAACTACGACCAGGTGAACCGCCTCTGTTCGGAAGTTGCGCAGAAGCACTCCTGGGGTATCGTCAACGTCAACCTGCGCTCCTATTACGCCGAGGGCTCGAAGACGGTCGGATACGAAATCGCCGAGCAGCTCGGTTGGCGCCTGCCGCAGAACATCGTGGTCCCCATGGCCGGCGGCGCGTTGATCACGAAAATCAACAAGGCGTTCGAGGAACTGAAGAAGCTTGCCTGGGTCAATCCCGTTTCCACTCGTTTCTTCGGAGCACAGGCCACGGGATGCTCGCCCATCACCAGCGCCGCCAAGCGCGGGACTTCCGAAATCGATCCGCAAAAGCCGCGCACCATTGCCCGCTCGCTCGCCATCGGCAACCCCGCCGACGGACCCTACGCCGTGAAAGCCATTCTGGGAAGCGGTGGCGCAGGCGAAGACGTGACCGACGACGAAATTGTTGAGGGCATCCGCTTGCTGGGAGAAACCGAGGGCATCTTCACGGAAACCGCGGGCGGCGTTACCGTGGCCGTGGCGCGCAAGCTGATACGCCAGGGCCGCCTGAATCCCGACGAATCCGCAGTGCTCGTAATCACCGGCAACGGGCTGAAGACCGTCGGCGCATTGCAGGGGCGGATTGCGGAAAGTGCTTTGATCCGGCCCAAGCTGGACGAATTTGAGGAGCAGTTCCTCGCCGCGCGGGCCACTACCGCCGCATAATTTCCACGCCAGGCACCCGGGGTGCGCAATCCCGGGCCCGCAGGCCCCGCCTCGCGTTTGCCGTCGGTGCCCGCGCGGCGATCGCAGGGCAGACTCTTCGAAAGGTAAATCCATCTGTGAGTGACCGCGTTTCCGTCCGCGTTCCCGCAACTTCCGCCAACCTTGGGTGTCTTTTCGATTGCGGCGCAATCGCCGTCAGCCTTTACCTCGACGTTCACGTCACTCCGCGCGCCGATCGTGAAATCACTGTGCGGTATCAAGGCGTCAATCCCGAACGTATTCCCGCCGCGGCGGACAATCTCATCGCCAGCATCATCCGCCAGAGACTTGCTGACTGGGGGAGCCGGTACGGCTTCGATCTGGAAATTGTCAATCAGATTCCCGTAGGCGCGGGACTGGGCTCCAGCGCCGCAGCAATTGTGAGCGCGCTTGTCGCCAGCCACCGCCTGGCGGGACGCGCGTTGTTTGACGAGGAGATCGTGACGCTCGCCTCAAAGTGCGAAGGCCATCCGGACAACGTGGCCGCGGCTTGGCACGGCGGCTTTACCGTGGCAATGGAGAACGGCGGACGCATTCTCAGTTATTCCAGTCCGCTGCCGGAACCGCTGGGGTTGGCCCTGGTCACTCCGGATTACGCACTGTCCACCGCCGAAGCTCGCAAAGCGCTGCCGGAAAGCTACTCACGTGCGGACGCAGTCCACAATTTGCAGCGGGCGGTTGTTTTGACATCGCAACTGTTTTCCGGCGCTGCGGATTTGCAGCGCGCTTTCTTCGACGACCGCTGGCACCAGCCGTTTCGCGCGCATCTGATGCCCGGCCTGGGAGAAGCGCTGGCTCTTCGCCACCCCGATCTGCTGGGAATCTGCCTGAGCGGCGCGGGACCTTCCATTCTAGCCTTCACGCGCGGTGATTCGGCGGTGATCGCCGGACTCATTCAAAAGACTCTGGCGGATAAGCAGGTCAACTCCCACGCGCACTCTGTCGGTCCTGACAATCGCGGGGCCAAGGGGTGGATTGTGCCGAAGTGATTTGCGTTCTCTTTGTGGCCTTCCCACTCGATTCCGGCTAGAATACCCGGCCATGGACGAGAGAGACTTTTTCGACGAGAGTGAAACCCGCAAGCCCGCCAATTTGAACTGCACCTATTGCAAGCAGTCGGACAACTACGAAATCCGCTGGCTGGTGCGGACCAAAAAGAAAGCGCTGCGCGGCGGCGCGGATGAACGCGACCGCGCCAAATTCGCCAAGGCGCAATCCTACATGCTTCGCCGAGACGATTTCATGCAGTGCAAGAACCCGCGCTGCCGGAAGAAATTCGAAATCTCCGGCGTTCAATCGGTGGTGTTCTGCTGAGATTTACTTGTCCGCCTGCGAGGTAAGTCTAACGGCGCGATGATTCCCGATCACTTTCCGGGTAAATCCGGCGACCGCGCGGGAACCGCGCATAGGATCGCTGGCATGAAGCCCTATCGCCGGCGCGCCAATACAGAAGTAGGGAATTCTGATGTTCAGTCAACCGGCAATGCGACGAAAATCACAAGCTCGGACCGCAGGGGCGGCGCGTCATGTTCGGACCTTCGTCATAAGGCGTGCGCGGCTGGACCTCCCAGGCGCTGAAGTTCAGCGGCTGGATCAGTTTTAATTCCAGGCTGGTGCCGTGGGGCAGAACCGCGTCCTTCCCGCGTGAAGCCAGCACCCAAATGAGGCCGGTTGCGGCGCCCGCTCCGGCGCCGATGCCAATCCCCTCGCCCAGAGCGCCTTTTTCGAGGCCGATAATCGTGCCCATTTCCGCTCCCGAGGCGGTGGTGGTGATCACTTTGCCGGCATCCTCGCCTTTCGAGCTATCACCCTGGATTTTCCCCTCATCAGGCTTGTACTTCTCTCCCCCGGTAGTCCCGAAGCCTGAAAGCACGGCGCGCAATTGCACGGTCGTGCCGTTGGGCAGAACCATTTCATCAAACCGCAGTCCAATCTGAGCTTTTCCCTTCACGCGTCCCGGCCGCACGATTTGAGTAATGGTTCCGCGAACCGAAGTCCCCTTGGGAATGATGATGCGGTTGGCGACGGTAATCGGGTAGACGGACTCGCAATAAAACGACGCGCCCACGTACGCCGACTTGGTATTGATGGGCGTGAGCAAAATGATGGGAATCGCCGTCTCGGCGGGGACAACGATTCGCCCGTCATCAGCCGAAGGCTGCGGGGCCGCCTGCGCCGCTGGAGCAGCGGGTGCGGAACCCGGCGCCGTTGTGGGCGCTGAGGGCTGTGACTGAACAGTTGAGCTGGCCGGGCCGGCAGGCGTTTGCGCCAAGCCGCTTACTGCCATGAGCATTGAAAGTGAAAGGATTTTCGATTTCATAATGCACCTTCCCTGCATCGGCTTGCGGGTCGCCTGCCAATTGGATGGGGGCCCTTGCGGCAGGGTTGCTATCGTGCCAGGTGCAGGCCCGCCCCCCAATGGCACTTGCTCAGCAGTTTAACGGAATGCCGCCCTTCTATTCGTTGACGCAGACAAGAGTATAAACAGTGTCGCCGGAGGGGTGGCTGAGCTGACCCTGAATTTTCCACCGGTGGCCGTCCAGTTCGTAGACTTGAGCATAGGAGTCATACTTCCCTTCCAGGCGGACTTGCTTCAGCGCGCGCTCCCTGACTTCGCGCGTGTCCCCGGGCTTCCACGGCTGGAGAACGTTGAACGGACTGCCCATCTCATGCCCGAGTTTAGCAGAGAAGGATGCGCAAAGAAATGTCCGGGTTCGCCGGCAAAGCCATCTCACGATGTCTGGAGTGGCGGTCTATCGACCGGCGGCGATCTCGCCCAACCGGGATCGCTACAGATCGGCTCCGATTGCTGCCTTGATTGCCCCGGCGATATTTGCTGTGTGCTTCTCGACCACAGCGGCCTCCTCGCCTTCCACCATGACGCGCGCCAGGGTTTCGGTGCCCGAATAGCGCACCACAACGCGCCCACGTTCGCCCATTTCCTGCGAGCATTCGGCGATGGCCTTGGCGACAGCGGGAATCGATTCCAGTGGCGGCTTCTCCCGCACGCGCACGTTGCGAATCAATTGTGGAAACGGCTGATAGCCGCGCAGTAATTCGTCCAGCGATTGTCCGGCTTCGGCGAGCAGGCCCAAGACTTCCAAAAGCGTAATCATGCCGTCGCCCGCGAGCGAGAGGTCGGCGAAGATGACGTGTCCGGAGGGCTCGCCGCCCAGCGAAATTCCCGAGCGAATCATCTCCTCCAGCACATACTTGTCGCCCACGGCCGTGCGCTTTAACCCGATTCCGTGCTTTGCCAGGGCAAGTTCCAGCGCCAGGTTGGTCATCAATGTTCCTACAACGGCGCCACCCTTCAGACTGCCCTTCCGCGCGAGATACGGCGCGAGCGCGTAGAAAACGTGGTCGCCGTCCGCCAAGCGGCCCGAGCGCGTGGCGAAAATGGCGCGATCGGCATCGCCATCAAACGCCACGCCCAGGTCTGCGTCCTCGGTGCGGGTGGCCTCCGCCATTGCCTGCGGGTGCAATGAGCCGCAATTCAAATTGATATTCCGTCCGTTAGGCTCCGCGCTCAGGATTTTCGCCGTGATTCCGAGCCGTGCCAGAAGCATGGGCGCAAGGCGGCTGGCCGCACCGTTCGCGCAATCCACCACCAATCGAAAACGCGAAACATCCCGCGTTGCTGGAACCAGGCTTGCCAGGTGCTCGACGTACCCTTCCACCCAGCCGTGGGCCGTGGCCGCGCCATCCTCGCCGGGGCCGGGCAGGTCCGGCAAGGTTTTCATCAACGATTCAACTTCCAGCTCCTGCGCTTCCATCAGCTTGGTTCCGACCGGAGAAAAAACCTTGATGCCGTTGTCCTGATAAGGATTGTGCGAGGCGGAAACCATTACTCCAGCGGAAAGTTCGTGTCGCCGCGTCAGAAAGGCGACGCCGGGTGTGGAGATGATTCCTGCGTCCACAACCTGCGCGCCGCTTCCGGCGAGGCCGCTCGATAGGGCGCGCGACAACCACTCGTTCGATTCGCGAGTGTCCTTCCCCAACACCACACGCACAGGTCGTGCTGAATTTCCCAGCATTGTTCCGAGCGCGCTCCCAATTTTGAGAACTGTCGCCTGGTCCAAGGGATATTCCCCGGCCACGCCGCGAATGCCGTCCGTACCGAAAAGTTGGGGTTTTGCTGCCATTATCGTTGTCATTGTAACGCATTGTCAAAGCGCAGCGGAGCCGCATTCCCGAGTAGTCCTCGGGCAAAGTCCGCTTACTATGAGGGGGTTCTCATCGACAGGCAGTTTGCTCAACTTGCGAATCAGGGTGAGGTGACAAGCAGTCTCCTGAGGTTCCGGCGTATCCGAACAACTTGCTTCCTCCGACTCGCCTAATTTGCACATCGATTAGTTGGTTCGGAGGCGTGTTGCTTCCGGGCAGGGCGACTTGCAGGTAATTTGTGGTGATGGCCACGCGCGCGCCGTCGTCGGTCGCGTCCAGGGTCAGCGCAGGAAGATTGCGTCCCACCTGGGAGTTCAGAAAGGCCCGGCGCTTGGCCGCAATGACCGCCCGGATTTCCTGGCTGCGCTCGCGCGCTACTCGGCCGTTCACTTGCTCAGAAGCTGAGGCTGCGGGAGTCCCAGGGCGCGCGGAAAACGGGAAGATGTGCAGGTATGTGAACGGGAGCGACTCAATGAAGCGCAGGCTGGCAGCGTGGTCTTCATCGGTTTCGCCGGGAAAACCCACCATCACGTCCGCTCCAATTGCCGCGTTGGGAATCCGCCCGCGGATGGCCAGGATTCGCTCGGCGTACTGGCGAGTCCAATAGCGCCGGTTCATTAGCCGCAGGATGCGGTCGCAGCCGCTTTGCAGCGGAACGTGAAAATGCTGGGCCAGGCGCGGCTCGCTGGCCACCATGCGAATTAACTCGTGGCTGACATCCATCGGCTCAATCGAGCTGATACGCAGGCGAGCAACGGAGGTTTCGGCCAGAATGCGCTCCACAATTCCCAGGAAATTAATCCGGCGTCCCAGGTCGCGACCATACCCACCCAGATTAATTCCCGAAAGGACCACTTCGTGATAGCCAGCGTCTTCCAACTTGCCCATCTGCCCAATGACTTTTTCAGGATCCAAACTTCGGCTCCGCCCCCGCACGGAAGGGATGATGCAGAACGAGCAGCGTGCGTCGCATCCATCTTGAATTTTCAGAGTGGGCCGCGTGCGATCGTCCGCGAAGACGGGGGTAAAGTGGAATTCTTCGGTAATTTCGCCAACCAGAACCTTCGCAGAAGAACGAGAATCGGGTGATCGGGTAATCGGATAATCGGTTGAACAATCTGCCTGCACGCCGCTTGACTTGGGATCAACCTCAGCATCTGCGGATTGTCGAATTTGCACAAGAGGAAGCAACGCCTGCTCGCCCGATCTTCTGATCACTCGATCACCGGATTCCCCGGATGTCAGAATCCGGTCTACCAGGTGCTTGTGGGAATTACCCACGACCCAGGCAACGCCCTCTAGCCGTGCGATTTCCTCCGGCGCGCGCTGAGCGTAGCATCCGGTCACCAGGATTCGGCATTGGGGATTTCGCCGGTGGATTCGGCGCACGAACTGGCGCACCTCAGCATCCGCGGAGGCCGTGACCGTGCAAGTGTTCAGTACGGCGACGGAACTTTCCTCCACGCGTGCGGATTCCTGGAGGCCTGCCTTGATCAATTGCAGTTTAAGCGCAGCGCCGTCAGCCTGGCTGGCGCGACAGCCGAAATTCAGGATGTGAAACGTGGAAACGCTCATTGGTGAATTGTAGCTGAGCTTGCGCGATTCGGGTAGACACACGTCTACGCAGGACTGATCATCACGAAGTGCGATTGGAAAGGTTAAGCAGGGGCCGCAGTTGCCCGGCGCTGTTGAAAGCATTCCCGGCAGTATACCGGCCGACCCTGGGTCGGTTTAAAAGGCACGGTGGTTTCCTTTCCACACTGAGAACACATGGTGGTGGTTTCCACTCGCTGGTATCCCTGCCCGCTCATCATCTGACTTCGTTTTGACTTGCAGGGCTTGCAGCGCTTGGGTTCGTTCTTAAAACCCTTGTCGGCAAAGAAAAGTTGTTCCCCTGCGGTGAAAACGAAATCCGCATTACAATCGATACACTTGAGGACCCTATCCCGGTATTCCATGCCTCACTCCCTCATGCGAACAGGGCCTCAGTTGCGGATATGCAGACAAAGGAGCAGTCCGGCGCGGGATCTCGCGCTTCCCGCTCCTTCATCCGGCACACTTGCATCAGTCCTGTTCGTGCCTTGCCTTTTTACGAGCCCTTTTTCGTGCCAGTGCCGCTTTGACTCTTCGCTTCTCTCCCGGTTTCAGATAGAAGGAATGCTTTTTAATTTCCTTAATGATGTCCTCTTGCTGAACCTTCCGCTTGAAGCGGCGCAGCGCGTTCTCCAAAGACTCTCCGTCCTGAAGTCTGACTTCAGCCAATCGATTAACACCCCCGTTTCTTATGAGGAAAATGAGTGCGATACCCTGTTGTGCAGGTAGCAGGATTGTCACTCACTAGAATCTCCATGTCAAGGGCATTTTGACCCTATCTTTAAGACCGGACAGGGGCGGATGCGGGCCGTCCGGCGGGCATTTTCAGCGTTATCCTTGACACTCGCAAAACCGGCGTGCTACATTGGCGGGTCTTTGCAGGATAGTCATTTCACACCTCTGAGGACTAGCCACTTCAAATGGAGGCGATTTTCAGCCAGCTCGGGCACCTTTTCCTTCAGAGCACGCCTACGGTCATTTTGGTATTTGCCCTCTTCGTGATTCTTGACCGAATCTTTTTTCGTCCTCTCGGCGCCGTTATGAAGCAGCGTGAAGATTCAACGGTAGGAGCGCTGGCGCGTTCTCGCGAACAAGCGGCGGCGGCAGAAGCCAAGGCGCGCGAGTACGAAACCGCGATTCAGGCGGCCCGGCAGGAGGTATACCGCCAGCGCGAGGCGGACCGGCGCCAGAACCTCGCGCAGCGGGACGAAGCCCTGCGAAAAGGGCGTGAGCATGCCGATGCCCTGATTCGGGACGGCCAGGCGGATCTCGCCCGCCAGGTCACGCTGACCAAAGCGGCTTTGGATGCGGCGAGCCAATCTCTGGCGGAGGATATCTCGCAGAGCTTGCTGGGGCCGAACTCACCTTCCGGCGCGGACAGGAGGTCCCAACTTTGAGCCGCGCGCTTCACCAGCTTGCATTGCTTACGCTTCTCGGAATCTGCTTTGCCGGGCTCGCATCACCTCTCTTGGCGAAACCGCAGGAAGGGGAGCCCGCGGGGAAAGAAGAAAAACCCGAGCCGCCCCACGAACTGCTCTACAAGACCATCAACTTCATCATTCTGGTGGGCGGGCTTGGCTACGTTTTGCGCAAGCCCATGGCGGAGTTTTTCAGCGGGCGCTCGGCCTCGATTCAGAAGGCTTTGGACGAGGGCCGTAAGGCGCTCGAGGCATCGCAGGCCCAGTTGCGCGCGGCGGAAAGAAAACTGCGAGGGCTGGAAGCGGAGATTGCAGCCCTTCAGGCTACGGCTGAGCGCGAAATGGCAGCGGAACGCCAGCGCTTGCAGCAGGCAGGCACGGAGGAAGCAACGCGAATCATGGAATTCGCGCGTGCCCAGATCGATTCAGCTTTGCGCGCCGCCAAATTGGACCTGAAGAACTACGCCGCGCAACAATCCGTGACCCGCGCTGAAGGGTTGATTCGCACCCGACTGGACGATGCCGGCCGGCGGCGCTTGGTTGCGCAGTTCGCGGCCACCATGGGATCCAAGGAAGTTAGAAACTAAAGGTACATTGGTTTAGAGGTTTGGGACTTCCAGTTTGCGTCGCGGCGCGCAGCCGGAACAGAATCCGTAAACTTAAGCCCCAAAATCAGGATTCACAGATGCCGATCGTTGTTGCCAACCGCTACGCGCGCGCCCTGGCCGATGTTGTCGGGCCCAAGGGAAATTACCGGCAGGCATTGAACGAGCTTCAGGATTTCGGTGTCGCCTACCAACAAAGCCTTGAACTGCGCGAAGTCTTTGAAACTCCGGCCGTTTCCATGGCGCAAAAGCTCAAAGTGCTCGACTCTGTGGCCGAGAAGCTGGGAAGTTCGCCGGTCATCCTTAATTTCCTGCGCGTGGTCGTGAGCCATTACCGCATGACAATGTTTGGAGAGATTCTCCAGGCCTTTCGCGAAGTCGCCTACGCGCGACTGGGAATTGTGCAGGTTAAGGTCTCCTCCGCCGCGGCATTATCCGGCGAAGAGCAGGAACTGCTTCGCAAGCGATTCAGCGAACTGACCGGGAACCAGCCGGAACTGGAATTCCAATTGGACTCCGGGCTTATTGGCGGCTTGGTGGCGCAGGTTGGAAGTACTGTTTACGACGGGTCCATCCGCGGCCACCTGGCGCGGATCCGGGAAGAATTGATGGGACAATGAAACAGGGGGGAAGCATCGGGGAATTGCGGCGGATGGTTGAACGCACGCCCCTCGCAAATCACAAATCCCCGGTGCCTGGAGCAAGAAATGGCGCAAATTCGAGCCGATGAAATCACCAAGATTATTCGGGAACAGATCGAGAACTTTGACCGCAGCGTGACGGTTGCGGAAGTGGGCTCGGTCATTTCCGTGGGCGATGGTGTGGCGCGCATTCACGGCCTGGATCGGGTCATGGCGGGCGAATTGCTTTCGCTTCCCCATGACGTCGCAGGCCTGGCCCTGAACCTGGAAGAGGACCAGGTGAGCGCCGTGCTGCTGGGGGATTACACGCTGATTCAAGAAGGCGACATTGTCAAGCGAACCAACCGCATTATTTCTGTGCCGGTTGGTGAAACTCTGATTGGGCGCGTGGTCAATGCCCTTGGCCGGCCGACGGACGGCAAGGGCCCCATCATGACGGAATCCTTCAGCCCGATTGAACGCCTCGCTCCGGGCGTGGTGGACCGCCAGCCCGTCCGCGAACCCATGCAGACCGGCATCAAGGCCATCGACTCCATGATTCCCATCGGGCGCGGACAGCGCGAACTGATCATTGGCGACCGCCAGACGGGCAAGACTGCCGTGGCCATCGATACGATCCTTAACCAAAAAGATGGCGACCTGATTTGCATCTACGTGGCCATCGGGCAGAAGCGCTCCACCATCGCCCAGGTCATCAAGACGCTGGAAGAATACGATGCGATGAAATACAGCATTGTGATTGAGGCGAGCTCGTCCGACCCCGCTCCCATGCAGTACCTCGCACCCTACGCGGGATGCGCAATGGGCGAGTACTTTCGCGATCACGGCCGCCACGCGCTATGCATCTACGACGACCTTTCCAAGCACGCCGTCGCGTATCGCGAGATTTCACTGCTGTTGCGCCGTCCGCCGGGACGCGAGGCTTATCCCGGCGACGTTTTCTATCTCCACTCGCGGCTTCTGGAGCGCGCGGCCAAAGTTAACAAGGAACTGGGGGGCGGGTCGCTGACCGCGCTGCCGATTATCGAGACGCAGGCCAACGACGTTTCGGCTTACATTCCCACTAACGTCATCTCCATCACCGACGGACAGATTTATCTGGAAAGTGATCTCTTCAACAGCGGCGTGCGCCCGGCTGTGAACGCCGGAATTTCCGTGTCGCGCGTCGGCGGCAATGCGCAGATCAAGGCGATGAAGTCGATCGCAGGAATGCTTCGCCTGGAGATGGCGCAGTTCCGCGAGCTGGCCGCGTTTGCACAGTTCGGCAGCGATCTGGACAAGGCCACACAGGCGCAATTGAACCGCGGCAAGCGGTTGGCGGAAATTTTAAAGCAGGATCAATACAAACCGCTTCCCGTGGAAAAACAAATTGCCAGCATCTTTGCGGGCACGGGCGGATACCTCGACGATCTTCCGATTGAACAGTGCCTGCCCTTCGAACAGGGCCTCTTTGAGTTTATGGACAACGCCTACCCCCAGGTGGGCAAGGAAATCGTGGAGAAAAAGGAGATTACCGATTCTCTGAAGGTCGAAATGCGCAAGATGCTGGATGAGTA
>JASIKV010000364.1 GCA_030049455.1 Terriglobia bacterium | reverse complement strand
TGCGAAAATCTGTGGGCCCTGCGGAAGGCTGTGTTTATGCGGGTCCGAGAACTGTCCGATCATCGCAAGGCGCGTTTTTGAAGGGTTCCGTGCAGTCTTGTTTTGAGGCCAATTCGTGCTATATTAAGGGAGTGAATCGGATCATCTCTGACGTGTTCGAACCCCCGCGTGGGACTGTCTCAGCACGAATAAATTGGAATGAAACCATGTACGATTAGTGAAGGTTCAGGCGCTCTGGCAACGCCCATCCATTCAAGTGCGCAGGCAAGGTCAGCCGCGGAGCAAGGGAACTCCTTGCCAAACGGGTCAGCCGATTATTCTCCCTCTGAAACCACCATGAACGCATGGCAGGAAATCCTGGGTTATCTGAAAGTGAAGGTGAATACCCAGAGTTATCAGACCTGGCTTCGCCCCACTCGCTTCAGCCACGTGAATCACGAGGCGATTGTGGTGCGTGTTCCCAACCGGGAATTTCAAAACTGGATTCAGGAACACTACGGCACTCTGATCAATGAAGCTGTGGCGCATCTCCACCTCGACCTGCAAAAGATTCTTTACGTTGTCGAGGAAGACCCCCGCCAGAAGCAGGAAAAGGGAGATGGCGAAGCCTTTCAAACCAGGCTGGATTTTGAGTCCGTCGACCACACTTTGAATCCCCACTACACCTTCGACACCTTTGTGGTAGGAAGTTGCAACCAGTTTGCCCACGCCGCGGCGCAGGCCGTGGCGGAGAATCCGGCAAAGGCTTATAACCCTCTCTTTCTCTACGGCGGCGTGGGCCTTGGAAAGACCCACCTGATGCAGGCCGTCGGCCACATGATCAAGGGCAAGTGGAAGGAGAGGCGCCTGGCTTATGTCTCTTCCGAGAGGTTCACGAATGAATTGATCAACTCGATTCACTACAATCGGATGGTCTCGTTCCGTGACAAGTACCGTAACGTCGATATCCTCCTGGTGGACGACATTCAGTTTATTGGGGGGAAAGAGCAGACGATGGAAGAGTTCTTCCACACGTTTAATACTTTGTATGAAGGCCAGAAGCAGGTGGTGATCTCGAGCGATTGCCCGCCCAAGGAAATCCCCGGATTGGAGGAGCGTTTGCGGTCGCGGTTCGCCTGGGGGTTGACGGCCGATTTGCAGGCTCCCGACCTTGAAACCAAGCGGGCCATCCTGGCGAAGAAGAGTGAGAGCCAGGGCGTGGCTTTGCCGGACGACGTCAGCGATTTTGTGGCGCGCAAAATCAAATCCAGCATTCGCGACCTGGAGGGAGCCCTGACGCGCCTGCTGGCTTACGCTTCCCTCACGGGTGCAGCCGTAACCCTTGCCATGGCGCAGCAGGTCCTGAAGAACCTGGTGGACCTTGAAGATCGCCGCATTTCCATCGAGCACATCCAGCGCGCCGTCTGCCATCACTTTGGGCTCAGCCTGGCGCAATTGAAGGCCAAAGACAACCGGCGTACGGTAGCATACCCGAGGCAGATCGCTATGTTCCTGGCCAAGGAACTGACCCCGGCATCACTTCCGCAGATTGGAAGGCAATTCGGCGGAAAGCACCACACCACGGTCCTGCATTCCATCAGTAAAATCGCGGAGTTGCGCGAGACGGACAGAGAATTGAACAGGCTTATCAACAAGCTACGTGATAGTCTGAATTGAACTTGCGAAGAAATCCGAAGGTGAATCGGGTGGGGGACCTGTGAGATTCTCTAAAGGCTTGGAAACTTCGAACCTTTCCACAATTCTCATGGACGCATCAACAGGCAGATTCTCCCTAAACTGTTCCACGAACGGAGCTTCCAAAATTTTCCACAAATCCACAGCACTGCTACTAAATACTATTTCCTGAGAGATAATTTCTATGGAGATTTCTACCAGCAAAAACGACCTCCTGAAGGAACTGACGCTCACGCAAGGCGTGGTGGAAAAAAAAGCCACCATCCCGATTCTCTCCAACCTGCTTTTCGAGGTTGATGAATCCACCCTGCGGATCAGCGCGACGGACCTTGACCTGGGCATTCGCTGTGGATGTCCGGCCAAGGTGAAGGAAGGCGGCTCGGGCGCAGTTCCGGCCAAACGCCTGTTTGAAATCGTCCGCTCCTTGCCTGATGCCGACGTCCGCTTCAAACTTCTGGAAAATCACTGGGTGCAGGTGACGTGCGAGCGTTCATCCTTCAAGCTGGTGGGGATGGCGCGCGACAATTTTCCCGTCTTGCCGGATGTTCCAAAACCCCTGGCCTCGCTTCCCGCCAACGTCTGCAGCGCCATGATTCACAAAACCATCTTTGCCATCTCCAATGAGGAGTCACGCTACACCTTGAATGGCGCGCTGCTTCTTCTGAAGCCTGAGAGCGCCAGCATGGTGGCGACGGACGGGCACCGCCTGGCGCTGGTGGAGCGCGACGTACAGGTGCAGGGCTTGAAGAACGAATTGCGCCTGCTGGTTCCCAAAAAAGCCATGGCCGAACTCCTTCGCCTGATTGCCGAGGTTGAGGAGGAAACCGTCGTCGAAATCTCCAAGGACGAAAGCCACCTTTTCTTCCGCATCGGCAGCCGCGTGCTGATTTCGCGAATGCTGACGGGCCAATTCCCCAACTACGAGGCGGTCCTTCCTCGCGACAACACCAAGGTGGTGGAGTTGGACAAGGACAAAACTGCGGCAGCCATCCGGCGCGTCGCTCTGCTGGCCGATGAGCGCTCCCACGCCATCCGCATGCAGGTGGAAAAAGACAAAGTGGAGGTGTTCTGCTCCAGCGGTGAGTACGGTGAGGCGCACGAAGTTCTTGACGCGGCCTACGATCTGGATTCGATGCAAATCGGTTTCAATTACCAGTACCTGCTCGATTTCCTGGCCGTGGTCGGCGAAGGCGGCAAAATCCGCCTGGAGTTGAAGGATGAGCAAAGCGCCGGGCAGCTTCGCCCCGCCGAGCAGGAAGCCTATCGGTACCGGTACGTGGTCATGCCCATGCGGATTTGAGCCCGGCGCTCAACCGATAAACTTTAAGCTCCGCGATGGAGGAAGGCGGAAGGATGGGGCTTCAGCCCCGCCGCAAAGAAGGGCGCAGCCTCCACGGGCTTTAGGCCCGCCCTTACAGGGCTTCGCATATAAGCTCGCTTGTTGACGCAGCAAAATAAAAGAGGGAATGGTTATACTGAAACCGCGCCGTAAAATCTCCATTGCGTTCCCGCAAGCAAGGCCGTCAACGCGGATTTCCCCAGCAGCGATCTGAGTAAGCAACACATCAGCCAGGAGGACGTTCAGCCAGGTGAGCAAACAGAAAGAGCACGACGAGAACGAAGACCCGCGCAAACCCGGGAAACCG
>JASIKV010000363.1 GCA_030049455.1 Terriglobia bacterium | reverse complement strand
AATGTTTCTTGCTGAGGACATGAAGCTGCCGGAGACCTGGGGAAAGGTTGACCCGGCGACGACCCCCCATTGGGTGCAGGAGAGGATTCATTACGATGGCGGATGCCCGGAACTGCGCTTTCCGGAAGCCGCGAAGCTGCACACCGCGCTGTATTACGCCGGCCTGGCGCAGACGGACGACAACATCGGCAAGCTCCTTCGCACCCTCCAGGAACTGGGGCTGGAGGAAAACACCATCGTCCTCTACACCTCGGACCATGGGGAGATGCTGGGCGAAAAGGGCCTCTGGCAGAAAATGACCTTTTACGAACCCGCTGCGGGAGTGCCGCTTTTCTTCCGCGCGCCGGGGATCACGCCCCCAGGCGCGCTCTGCCCGGCGCCCGTCAGCCTGGTACAGTTGGCTTCTACGATTCTCGAACTTTGCGGCGCCCCCGCGCCCACAGCGCTCGACGGATCGAGCATCGCGCGGCTCCTTCACGAGCCTGGCGCTGAGGCGGAGGGTACGGTCTTCGCGGAAATGCGGCTGAAGTCCAAAAGCCCAGGAGCTATGGTCCGCCACGGCCATTACAAGTATTGCTACTACGTGGGCGACCTCGATGAGTTGTTTGACCTCGAAACCGATCCGGCGGAAATGAAAAATCTGGCGTCTCTTCCCGCTTACCGTGAGAAACGCGACGAACTCAAGGAAAAGCTATTCGCCTGGCACTCGCCGGACAATGAAGTTGTGCCATAGTCCTGAGGAGGTCCGTCCGTCAATTAGGGAACCTACGGAAATGGGGACGGTCAGGAGCACATTTCCCGAGATAGACAGGCCCGCAGGCGTTCAGAAGGAGACGATGATGAGCTCGAGCCATTCAGGGGACAAGGTCAGAAGTTTTCTTTCGCTGTATGACAATGGCACGAAATTCCCGTACCTCGTGCGTCTCGGGGTGGAGAAGCGCGCGGCAAAGGACGGTACAGTTATGTGCGATGTTGCGGTGGAGCTAACCAACGACCTGATACCGGAGGGTGCTCGGCTGAAATTGAGGTTTATGAACTCAACGGAAGTGAGGATCGGCGACCTGAATTTAACGTTCGTCGGATGGCGGGTCATGATCCGCGACATTTCCGACAGTCAGCTGGAACACACAACCTACCGCGTTCTCGAGGAAGAGGAAAAATGCCTTTCGCTGAACTGTGAGGACTTCGCATTTGAGGCGACGAACTAGTGGTGCCACATCATTCATAACTCAGGAGTGTCAAATCCCACTTCAATTATTTTCCCGCTGTAGTGATTTCCGCCTTGCGCTGACCCCCTCATGACCAGCCAATGCCATCCAAACCTCCCTTGGGTGTATCCTAATATCCATGCACCCAATGGGAGCAGCCACGCGAAATCGTCTTGGGCGCAAGTACGTTTTCCTGCTGGCCGCCATGGTGTGCACGCTGCCTCCGATGGCTTACGGGCAAGCCTCCACGCTCCAGCCGCAGGCATCGAGCCCTGCCGAAACTGAAGGATCTTCACCACTCGATTTCCTGAAGCAAGGCAACGAAGCCGCGCACCTGGACAAGTGGGACGAGGCGATTGCTCTCTACAAAAAGGCCCTTGCGCTCAAACCGGACTATGTGGAAGCGCATTACAATCTTGGCAACGCTTATGCCGCCGAGCAGAAAACCGGCGACGCGCTGAAGGAATATCGCGAGGTCCTGCGGCTTCGCCCCGAGTTTCCGGGCGTCCACATGAACATCGCGGCTCTCGAAGAGGCCGTCGGGCAGATTTCCGAGGCCATCGCCGACTTCCGCGACGAAGTGAGCGCCCATCCCGACAACCCTGCCGCGCACCTTAACCTGGCCAACGCTTTGGCTTTGAACCGTTCGTATAGCGAGGCCTTTTTGGAATACCGCGCGGCACTGGCCCTGGCGCCTCACAACGCGGATATTCACTTGGCATTGGCCCAGGCGCTGCTGCAATCGGGCGACCCTGCCGGAGCGGGCGCCGAGTTTCGCCAGGCCATGGAATTGAATCCCAACAGCCCCGACGCCCATACGGGTTTGGCGGCCGCGCTGATCCAGTCCGGTGATTTTGCCGGCGGCGTCAACGAATATCGCACCGCGGTCCGCCTGCGCCCGAATGACCCGGAAATTCACATCAGCCTTGCCGGGGCGCTGCGCTCCATGGGCGATCTCAGCCACTCCATTGAGGAGTACAAGGTGGCGATTCAGCTTCGCCCCAACCAACCCGACTATCACCACGCTCTGGCGCTGACGCTGCGGGAGGCGGAGGATTACGGCGGGTCGATCGAGGAACTGCGCCGCGTCGTGCGCCTGCGCCCCGACGATGCGGACGCGCACGCCGATCTGGCCGCGGCTTACCTCTCCGTCAGCGATCACCCCGCTGCGGTCAGCGAATACCATGAGGCCCTTCGCCTGCGTCCCGGCGACCCGGGGTTGCATGAGGCGCTGGGCCTGGTGCTGCGCAAGACCGGGGATTTGACCGAGTCGGTTCGCGAACTGCGCAAGGCTGCCGAACTTTCCCCTGATACCGCCAACTATCACCGCAATCTGGGCGAAGCATTGCAAGCCTCCGGTGACGTTTCCGGGTTTGTGCAGGAATATCGCGAGGAGGTGCGCCTGCGCCCCGATGATCCCGACGCGCACGCCCACCTGGCCAACGCTTATCAAGCAGCGAATGAGCTGGAAAAATCACTTGAAGAGTATCGCGTCGTGCTGGAGCTTGAGCCGCGCAGCCCGGAATATCACTTTCGCACCGCACTGACGCTCGAAGCGTTGGGCAAAAAGCCGGAGGCGCAGGCGCAGCTTGAGCAGGCGCTGAAATTGCGCCCTGAATACGCGGAGGCCCTGGTGGCCCTGGCCGACCTGCTGATGCGGGAGAACAACTTTGCCCTCGCCGTGCCCACCTATCGCGACGCGATTAAGTTGCGCCCCGACGATCCCAGCCTGCACCTCAGCCTGGCGGCCGCCCTGCGCGCCAACGGCGATCCCACGGGCGCGACGGCTGAGGAGCAGGCAGCAGTGCGCATGGACCCCGCCAACTCCGCGTATCAGCGCAATCTGGGGAACACTCTCTACGCCAGTGGAGATCTAAAGGGTGCGGTTACCGCGTATCAAGCCAGTCTCGCGCTGCATGAGGATCCCCAGGCGGAGCAGAATCTTGGACTCGCCCTCGAAAAGCTGGGAGATTGGCCGGGAGCCGCGCAGGCCTTTCGCGCCGCAGTGAAGGACCGCCCCGAGTGGGCCGACGGCCACCTGAACCTTGCCCGGGCGCTCGCCCATCAAAACGACTATGCGGGCGCCGCGGGGGAAGCACAGGCGGTGCTGCGCGTCACCCCCAATCTTTCCGAGGCCCATTTCGTACTGGGTGACAGCCTCGATCACCAGGGAAAACCGGAGGACGCTGCCAAGGAGTTTCGAGAGGCTCTGCTGGACAACCCCGATAATGCCGAGGCTCTGCTGGGGCTCGCCAACGCCCTTTACGGCGAGGGCAAGCTGGATCAGGCCATTTCCAACTACCGCGACTACCTGCGCTCGAAACCCCAGGATTCCACAGCCCACCAGGATCTGGCCGTCGCCTTGTATGATAAAAAGGACGTGGACGGGGCGATTCACGAATACGAGGAGGTCATTCGCCTGAAGCCTGACTTCCCCGACGCCCACTTCAATCTCGCCATCGCGCTCGAAAACCAGCGCCAATACGCCCGCGCCCGCCAGGAACTTGAAGCCTACCTCCAACTCGTCCCCAACGCCCCCGACGCCGACAAGGTGCGCAAACACGCGAAGGAATTGGCGGCAAAGAGGTAGGGGGCTCAACTACTTAAACGGACGTGGAAGCGCCCGTCCAATGGTGATGCATTACCGCAACCAATCGGGAGGGCAGCCGTCGCGGCGGCACTGATCTTCGAGGGCGGTTATTGCGTCTTCATCCGCGGCAATGGCAGCTTTTGTTGCTGTCAATTCCTGATATGCGTAGGGTTCGTCCAAATGATAAGGCCTATAATAGGGATTCTTGTCGGCGGGTGTTTCCTCTCCAGTGTAGAATCCTGTGGGGTCTCCCAACCATCTGACCATTGCCACTGCGTCCTGGAACGATTTTTGGTCGGCGGCAAGTTTATCGCTAAGCTGGCGCATTCTGCCACGATAGTAAGTCGCACAGGCGCCAGCGGTAGCCCCGCTTTTCAGAGCTAACGGACAGGTTTGGGTTTCAGATGATTTATCGGTCGACTCGGGACGGGATTGCGCCGCCCCGGTCTGGGAGGATGAATGAGGAGGAAAGTCGTCGTTCGTGTAAATACGAACTGGGTGTGATTTCTGCTGCGCCCGCTCCGCTTGGATTTCACGCGCGAGATCACCAAGCGACGGGTTCGCGCTTTCTTGCGCCGAGCAAACTGCCGTAACCACCACCAGCGCGGAACCAACGGCCAAACCAACCAATTTGCAACACCGAGCGGCTCTCATAACATCTCCAATTCGAGACGCTACCCGTATTCTACATCCGCTTAGCTGAAACTTCCATTTGGGCCCGCCACGCCTGACACGACTGAACTCTCCGCCCTGTTTATTTTGAGTGGTAGCTCAGTAGCACCCTCTGCACGTCCTCATGCTTCATCCTTTCCGCCCAGGCCAACGGCGTCGCCCAGAGCTCGGCGTCTTTTTCAAATGGATCGGCGCCCCGCTCCAGCAGCAGCTTCACAAAATGAGCGCGGCCCCAGCGGCATGCCCAGCCGAGCGCAGTGCTTTTGAGCAGTTCGTCACGGATATCAAACCGCGCGCCCCGGTCCAGCAGCATCTCAGCATAGGGCAAGTGTTCCTTCCCGCCTCGCGCCATGATCGTGTGCAGAATCGTTCGGCCGAACCTGCTCTGGTTGGGATCAGCGCGGTCGAGCAGAAGGCGGAAGCAGGCAAGCCCGGGCTCGATTCCCCCGTCACAAGTGAAAGCCTGCCAGAGCGGGTAAAGCCAGCGCAAATCCTGGCGCGGCCAGCTGATTCGCTCGAGCGCCATGCGCACGATTTCCGGGTCGCCTCCGCCCGCCGCGCTCCAGATCAGGTCTTCCGCCACAGTTTTGCCGGCGGGCACGACGCCCGCGCGCAGCCGTCCGGCAGCTTCATCCTCGAGCAATCGCCTGGCTGTCTCGGTCTGGCAGGCGAATCCCACGCAAGGAGCATCCAGAAAGCCGCCGTGATCTTCCAGAAGTTTGACGAAGTCCATCTTCTTCAGCAAGTAGGCGCGATATAACGGCGAGCCGGAGGCATAAACGTCGGCGCTGGGGTCAGCCCCGTGGGCCAGCAGCATCTCGGCCATTTCAAACCTGCCCTCTGACACGCAGCGATACAACGGCCCGCCGGCCGTGTAGATGATTTCGTCCATTCCGGCCAGGCGCATGCGCTCGTTCGGATCGGACCCGAGGTCCAGGAGCAGCGCCAGCATCTCAGCCCGGCCGTGATGGACCGCAATCAAGAGCAGCCCGCCGTATTCCGCAAAGATGTCGGTGTTGGTTGGAATTTCGAGTGTGCCTTGCGCGTGGCGGGTGCGAATCCAATCAGCATCACCCAGAGCCACCGCTGTGATCGCGTCCATTTCCGCGCCGCGCTTCAACAAAAGTCTGGCCACCTTCTCGAACTTCGCCGGGCTGCCGGTTTCGCCCCAGCGCTTCCCCGAAGCAGCTACGTCCAGCGGCGTCCAGCGGCCCAAAGCGAGGGAGTTGGGATTTGCGCCGTGATCGAGCAGGCGCTCAATTCCGGTTTCATCGAGCACGCCGGCCGCGGCGTGCAGCGGCGTCCAACCCTCGGGGCTCGCAGAGCGCGCCAGCGCGGGATCGGCCTTCAGAATTTCGAGCGCCCGGCCGGTTTCCCAATTCTCGGTGCTCAACAAGCTGTTGGGAACGGCCGCCGCACGATCACCGGCCTGGGCCTCGCGACGGCGCTGCTCTTCTTCGCGGATGATGGCGGCGATATCGTCGTACCCGCGGTCCGTGGCCATGGTGAGCGCGCCGGTTGCATCGCGATGGGGATAGATTCCCTTGCGGGCGTCGGCGCCGTGCTGCATCAGCAGCCGCGTGATTTCGGCAGAACGATTCATTACAGCAAAGTGAATGGCGCGACGCTCGTCTTCCGGAATTTCCATGTTCGCCAGCTCAGGGCGGGCGCGAAGCATCGCCTGGACTTTCGGCAAGTTTCCGGCGCGCACGGCATCGAAAAGCTTACGGGCGGTGACGCCATCCACATAAGCCTTCAGCTTCGGCCAGCTCGCAAAGCCGTAAGCGCGCGCCAGAACCAGTTGCGCGTCGTGAAGCGCAAATGTCTTGGCATCAGCGCCGCGAAAATGTGTATTAACCTCTGTGACGGCGGCAGCATCCGCGCCGCGAAAGGCCTCCAGAAGTTCCTTGGCCTGGCGTTTGAGTTGATTCAGGTCGGTGTGCTTGCGAAAGGCGCGAGTGGGGAGGGATTCGTTCATCATGAGCTCCTTTCCGGGCAGCGTTTCCACGCCAGCCGCGCCCGGTGTCCGCTCGCTCGGGCAGAAAAGAGTTCATTCCAACAGGATGCGATGCTTTTCCATCAGGGGGACACAGTCCTTCCCGCGGACACGGCGGCGCCCTGACGCGCCACGCACATCTTAGCAGGGCCGGCCGCAGTTTGTCATGTGGCATTTGCAAGAATTGGGTCCGCCGCGAGCTGCTGGCACGCCGATTTTTACTGTATTAGGATAGATATTCCGGGGCCGTACCGGATTGCCTCCTGGGCACTGTGTTTGTCTCCGGTTATCCGGGGAACGAGGCCATGCATAAAACCAAATTCTGCGCGATGCCTCTGATTCTGCCGCTGATCTTGATCTTCCCGCCCCCTCCGTCGGTTCAAGCTGACGGCGGACCGGGCAGTCGGCCCGCTGCCCAGGCAATACCGGCGGCGCAAGAGCCTGCCACCCTTCCCGCTGACGCCCGATTCGCAGTGGCTTCCATCAGGGAGTATGACCCGCAGAGCGGCCAGGTGATCGTTCGAAACAACGGCTTGGCCAATTCCGGGGAGTTTTACGTCGAGGGTTGGACGCTCCGAATGCTCATCGAGAGAGCTTATGGGATCCAGCGCGGGCAGGTCATGGGCGGCCCAAACTGGATCGACTCACTGCGATTTGAAATCCAGGCGAGGGCAGACGATGCTCTGGAGGGAAAGCTCAGAAAGCTCCGCCCCCCGCAGGCTGTCCCCGTCAAGCAACACATGATGCAAGCGCTGCTGGAAGACCGCTTCCAATTAAGAATTCACAAGGACACCAAGGAGCTTCCCGGCTTCGCCCTGGTGGTCGCCAAGGGCGGTCCCTGGCTTGGGGCGCCAATCGCGGATTGCACGCGCCCCGGGGGGGAGCTCACGACTCCACAGACCCAGCCGGGTGAGGATGAAGTCTATTCGTCTTGCTCACCTCTATCGAAACTTGCTGACGACGCATCGCATGACTTGGCGCGCCCGGTGGTGGATAAGACCGGTCTGCCGGGAAATTATCGGTACACGTTTCACTATATGCCCGCTCCCACTGGCGCCGGTGACGCGAATGCGCCGGGCGAAGCTGGCCAACCCGGCAGCGTTCTACCTGACTCAGCCAATCAAGCTCCTTCCATTTTTGTCGCCCTCCAGGAACAGCTTGGACTGAAGCTCGAAGCCAGGAAGGTGTCCGTCGAGGTTCTGGTCATCGACCACGTCGAGCATCCGACCGAAAACTGAATTCTGATTTCTCCTCCAATGATCCTCTTGGTCGCCCTTCCGGCGCTTTACCGGCAGGTGTCTTCCACCAAAATGGCATGAATTGCGCGTGGGCCGTGGACTCCCTGAACGAGAATTTGCTCGATGTCTGCAGTGCGGCTGGTGCCGGTGATGAAAACCACGGAGCGGCCGGGGGAGGGACGGTTTTGAGATGTCGAAATGGGCAGCCGGGCAAGCACTTCGTCAAGCGATCCGGCAAGCTGGCCGCGCCGGTAAAAAGCGATGTGCATGGGCGGCGCAAGCGACGCCACTT
>JASIKV010000362.1 GCA_030049455.1 Terriglobia bacterium | reverse complement strand
CGGAGGTTCGGCGCTCGTTCGCCAAGCGGCTGCGGAAGCTCACCGACCTGCGCCAGAAACCATTCCGCCTGAGAGTCTGCGTGAAAGGGAAGGTCGCCGGTGAGCAGCTCGTAAAACACCAGCCCCAGGGAATAGAGGTCGGAGCGGCCGTCCAAATCCTTTTGCAGGATTTGTTCGGGCGACATGTACTCGGGCGTGCCGATGGCGAACATTGTGCCCGTAGCCGTCAAGTCCATCCCCCCTGCTTCTTCCTTCAGGCGGCCTTCGCGAAGCTTGGTGATGCCGAAGTCCAGCACCTTGACCAGGTCGCCCTCTTCACTTTTGATGAGAGCGATGTTTTCAGGTTTGATGTCGCGATGGATGATTCCCAGCAGGTGGGCAGCGTGAAGCGCCGATGCAGCTTGCTTGATAATGGAGCATGCGCGCGCGACGGGCATGGGGCCTTCGCGCTCCAGCACGTCGCGGAGCATCCGCCCGTCGATGAACTCCATCACGATGCAGTGGCGGCCATCTTCAGTCTCATCCACATCGTCGACGCGAACCGCGTTGGGATGCTGCAACCGCCTTGCTACGAAGGCTTCGCGCAGGAATCGCCGGACAAATTCCTCTTTTTGCTTCAGGGAGGGATCCATTACCTTCAGGGCGCGGACTTCATTGAAGTGCAGATGGAGCGCTTTGTAGACATGCCCCATGCCGCCCCTTCCAATCTTGGCCAGTATGCGATACTTGCCGCGAATCGTGGTACCTACCGAATACACCGCGGGGTCGTCCAATTCCGCACCGTCGAGTGGGCAGAATGCGAACTCATCCGGGTAGGGCGTTTGGCAGGATGTACACCGTTTCATTGCAGGAGCCTTGCAAAAACAATCTGAGTATATCACCGGGAAAGGGATACCAATCAATTGTCTTATCCAATGACGTAATATTGCGAAACGACCGTCAATAATTCCGGCAAGGCGTCTTCGCGAACACTCTGGGAGGCGCCGAATTCCGTGGTAATGGCGCTGGACACGGGGTAGCAAGCTTGGCAGAATGAAAGGTGCCCGCGATTCGGGGCGTGGCGCAGCCTGGTAGCGCGCTTGCCTTGGGCGCAAGAGGTCCCCGGTTCAAATCCGGGCGCCCCGACCAACCTTCCCCCGGACATCTCGACCCCCGTCCCCGGTGCCGGCAAGCCCAAGGTAAAAAAGCTTTCTCAAAAGACTCGCCTCTCATGCGATTTTGTGCCAGCATCTATGCCCCGGAGATAAGGCAAATGCGTCGCATACACTTGTTGCTTGGTCTATCGATCGTGGCAGTCTATTTTGTTTTTAAGCCGCCATTGCTGGTGAAAGCGGGCAGGGCAACGAGCCCGGCTGAGCTATCCGCCCCGGCGGGTGAGCGCCCCACCCATATTGACCGGTCCGGTGAGACCGTATTGCCCAATGGGCGCCTGATAACTCCGGAAGGCGTGCAGGTGACCGTCGATCCTCACCCCTATGGAATGGCGCTGAGCTCTGATGGCAGCACCTTGGTAACGGCCAATGCCGGCACGTGGCCATTTTCGCTTTCGATCGTCAGCGAATTGTCCGGTCCTGCGCCAAAGGTGGAGCGAATCCCCCGGAATTATCCCCCAAAAGGTTCCGATGCGGAACCTTCCAGCGTTTATATGGGGCTGGCCATCGCGAAGGACAACCGAACGGCTTATATATCCGAGGGCGACTCCGGAAAGGTAGATGTTTACGATCTGGAAAGCGGTGTTCGGAAGAGGCAAATTGCCTTGGACGGGCATTTTAAAGGCAGAACTTATCGGCATAGCTTTACGGGGGCTTTGGCGCTTTCACCCGACGGCAATTCTCTCTATGCTCTTGATCTTGCGCACTTCGAACTGGTTGGCATTGACACACGCAAAACAAAAATCAAATGGCGGGTCGGGACAGGCAGACTGCCCTTTGCAGTTTCGGTGAGTCCTGAAGGCGATAGGATTTATGTCACTAATGTCGGCACGTATCAATACTCTGTAGTGCCGGGGTTCGAAAAGAAGCGCGCGGAGGAAACCGGCCTGGATTTCCCGCCTTTCGCTGCAGGGTCCCAGGAAGCCAGGGATGGGACCGTCGTCGGCGGGAAAACAGTTCCCGGCCTGGGCGATCCCAACGTGCCTGAATCCAATTCTGTTTTTGTCTTTGACGCGACAGCCCCATCACACAAAGTGCTGGCGCGCATCCGAACCGGCCTGGCGATTGGGAATCAATCCGTCGGCGGATCGAGTCCGGGGGCCGTGGTCGCGGGGCGAAAGTATGTTTACGTTTCAAACTCCGCACAGGACAGCATCAGCGTTTTGGACGCAAAGAATAACCGATTGCTGGTGACCACGCGCATTGAGCCGGCCCCTGGTGTCGGCGGGTTGCGCGGGGTATTGCCGTTTGGATTGGCTCTCAGCCCTGACGAATCGCGCCTGTATGTTGCTTGCGCAGGAATCAACGCGATTGCAGTCTTCGAAACTGCGGCCAAAGAAGTGATCGGTTATATCCCCACAGGGTGGTTCCCGGCGCGAGTCGCTCTCAGCCAGGATGGGGGCACGCTTTACGTGGCCAACGCCAAGGGTTATGGCGCCGGACCCAACGGCGGACCGGACTTTCATCGCGGCGTGCAAGGGGATTACATCGGGGACATCATGAGTGGAACGGTTTCTATAATTCCGGTGCCCTCCGACGCTGAACTTGCAAGATTGACGGAAAAGGTGATGAAGAACAATGGATTCGTATCGGTGTCCGCCCCACAACCGAGGCCGGAGACATTTCCGATTCCTCTGGGTGGGGCTCCCAGCGCTCGAATCCGCCATGTGGTCTTAATCGTGAAAGAAAATCGGACGTTTGATGAGGTGCTGGGAGATATTTCATCGGTTGGCGGCGAGACCGTGAACGGGGATCCGGAATTGGCGCGCTGGGGGATCGACGCAAATGTCCACGGGGAGAATGAGCCCGATCTGGGACACGTGCGCGTTTCGCCCAATCATCACGCGCTCGCACAGCGATTCGGGCTGAGTGACAATTTTTATGTCGATTCTGACGTTTCCGTTGACGGTCATCACTGGCTGGTGGACAGTTACCCGAATGAATGGCTGGAGACGCTTTGGCCCCCTGAATACGGCGGCCGCGCCCACTTTTTTTATGATAACGATGCTCCAGGCCGCATGAGCATGGGCGGCGATTCTTCGTTGCGGCCGGAGGATTACCTGGAAGCCGGTTCGTTGTGGGACCACCTGGCGCGCCACCACATCAGCTTCCGGAATTATGGAGAGGGCCTGGAAGGCGAGGAGGACGAAGGCTACAAGCCGACCGGCCTGCGGCTTGGAATCAACGCCCCCGCTCCGGGGCCGCTTCTCGCAAATACCTCGCCGATTTTCCCGATGTTCAACACCTCCATCCCGGACCAATATCGATTCGAGCAATTCAAGAAAGAGTTTGATGAAATGTATGCCAGCGGAAAGCAGCCCTTGCCGCAATTTATCTATATCTGGCTTCCCAACGACCATACTGCCACTCCCCGCCCGGGGGATGGTTACGCTTATCGCGCTTCTTACGTCGCCGATAACGATCTGGCGCTGGGAAAAATTGTTGATCTCTTTTCGCACAGCGCATTCTGGCCGGAGACGGCAATCTTCATCACGGAGGATGACGCGCAGAATGGCCACGATCACGTGGACGCTCACCGCAGTCTCCTGCTGACCATCAGCCCGTATTCGCGGCGCGGAGTTTCGCACGCCCACACCAGCATGCTGAGCATTCTGAAGACCGTCGAGCACATCCTTGGTCTTCCGCCCTTGAACGAATACGATGCGGCGGCTACCGACCTCGCGGATAGCTTCACTGACGTTGCGGATAATTCGCCTTATGAAGCCCTGCCATCAGATACGCGCATCTTCGATCCCGCAAAAGCCCGCGACCCGATGGACCTCTTGCGCAGCGGAAAGGCGCTGCCGCCGTCGGAGCCCCTCGACGATCCAGCGCGAATCCGTCGCGAAATGAACGGAAATCGAGACTGAGGAGGATGGATGGGTTCAGGACAGCTCAAGCAGTTGTTCCTCATTCTGTGTATAGCTTGCATGCCTTCGCCCGTGATGGCGCAGACCGCTCCTGAAACGACGGAAGGGCAGACAGTCCCTCAGGCTGTTCACATCAGCCTGAATGGAACGTGGAAACTTTATTATTTCCCCCAAGGCAAGTTTCGCATCACAAGCCCGGATCAATTGAATACCCACGGACTCACTCCCTTGGAAGCGACCGTGCCCGGCGAGACGGCCCTGGATTTATCCCGTCATGGCATATTGCCCGCTGACCTTTTCTTCGGTGAGAACATAAAAACTCTGAAGCCGTACGAACTGTACGAGTGGTGGTACCAGCGCGAATTTCCCACGCCCGCTGATGTTGCGGGGCGGCGCATCGAGTTGCGCTTCCATGGCGTCGATTGCCTCGCCACTTACTGGCTCAACGGCAAACCGCTGGGCGAATCTCAGGATTCGATGATTGATTTCACCTTCGACGTCACCGGAAAGCTCAACGCAACCGCTCCAAACGTCATCACGATTCGCCTGCGCTCTCCCATCATTGAGGCAGCGGGGAAGGAGTACGACCCTGCCTACACGGTAAAAGCTCTGGACACCAATCAGGAAGCCAATTGGATTCGCCGCCCGGCGCATAGCTACGGATGGGACATCATGCCGCGGGCCGTGACCTTTGGACTGTGGCGACCGGTGGAGTTGGTCGTGCACGCGCCGCAGGAAATTACCGACATGTACTTCACCACGCGCGATGCGGATGAAGCTCATGCCAACCTCATCGTCACCTATCAGTTGGCGACCGAGCTGGAGTTGATTCCCCAATTGCGTTTGCGGCTCCACGCACAGTGCGGTGATTCCAGCTTTGATTACACTCAAAAGGTGCAATTTCCCGTTGGCCGAATGGAAATCGATGTCAAGAATCCCAAGCTATGGTGGCCGCGCGGGTATGGTGACGCGAACCTCTATTCCGTTACTACGGAGCTGCTTCAGGATGACAAAGTGGTGGCCAAGCGCACCGATTCCATCGGAATTCGCAAGGTCGACTTGATCCGCACGGAAATCACCACCATGGAAAAGCCCGGCCAGTTCATGTTCAAGGTGAACGGAGTGCCGATTCTGGTGAAGGGCTCCAACTGGGTGCCGGCGGACGCGTTTCATAGCCGCGATGCAGGGCGTTATGAAAAGATCCTGGCGCTTTTCGTAGACCTAAAGTGCAATTTCCTGCGGAGCTGGGGAGGGAATGTTTACGAGGACGATGCGTTTTTCAAAATCTGCGACCAGCACGGAATCATGGTTTGGCAGGATTTCGCAATGGCGGACGCAGTATATCCAATAACGGATGATTTTCTCAGCCTGATCCGCGCGGAAGCTGTCTCCGTTGTCAGCAAGCTGCGCAACCATCCCTCGCTGGTTCTCTGGACAGGCGACAACGAAGTGGATGGCGCGTACCTTTTCCACGGGCTGGACCCTGCGCACAACAAGATCAATCGCGAGGTCCTGCCGGAGGTGGTTTTCCGCTGCGATCCCTATCGCGCCTATCTGCCCAGCTCGCCTTACATTTCGCCGGAGGTGGCAGCGACCGGCGACCACCGCCTGATGCCGGAAGAGCACCTGTGGGGCCCACGCGACTATTTCAAAAGCACCTACTACACCGAACACACGGCGGAGTTTGTGAGTGAGGCGGGCTACCACGGCTGCCCCAGCCTTTCGTCTCTCAAGAAATTCATTGGCGCGGACCACCTGTGGCCCAACACGAACGATCCGCAGTGGATTCTGCACTCCACCGATTGGGTGGGAAACCCCTATCGCCTTCAGTTGATGGCCAATCAGGTGCAGGAGCTTTTTGGCGCAGTGCCGGAGAAAATTGAGGACTTTATTCTGGCCTCGCAGGTCTCCCAGGCGGAGGCCATGAAGTTCCTGATCGAAATGACGCGGCTCAGGAAATGGCGCAGCACCGGCCTGGTCTGGTGGAACGTGATGGACGGCTGGCCGCAAATTTCCGACGCCATCGTGGATTATTATTTCAACAAAAAGCTTGCCTACTATTACATCCGGCGCGTGCAGGAACCGGTGGTCGTCATGGTCGATGAGCCGAAGAGCTGGCATTGCCGGGTGGTGGTGGGAGACGATTCGCGCGAAGATGCCTCGGGTCACTATCGCGTCTGGGATGCCGACTCGGGTGAAACGCTGCTGGAAGGGGATTACTCCGTCAAGGCCAATGAGAACCTGGAGCTCGGGCAAATCCCGGTGTTCCATTCCGGCAAGCGGCTGTTTCTGATCAATTGGACGGCAAATGGGAAGAGCTTCGCCAACCATTACCTTCAGGGCCTTCCGCCGTTTTCGCTTGAGCAGTATAAATCGTGGCTGGTCAAAATTGCCGCGATGGAAGAAGGCTTTGACGCTGCCAGTATCGGAAAGTGATTGAGCCGGACAAGTTAGGGATCCTAATAGCCTTGTGCTGGATGCACAATGGGAACAGAATACCTGATCCAAATGGGAAATCAGTCGAAAGGAGCCTCACATGAAAACCTATCGATGGTGCGGGTTGCTGCTCGGCGGGTTGATGATGATGACCCAGTCCGGAAATGCCCAGCAACCGAAACTGCCGCAGGTGGAATTTACGGACCAGAAGCTGGAGAACGGCCTGCGCGTGATCATCGCAGCGGATCACACTGCGCCCGTTTACGGAATCGCCATCACCTACAACGTGGGCTCGAGGAATGAGCGGCCGGGGCGCACCGGCTTTGCGCATCTCTTCGAGCACATGATGTTCGAGGGGTCGGAAAACGTCGGCAAGGGCGAGCACTATACGCTGATTTTCAACAATGGCGGCAACATGAACGGGACCACCAACGAGGACCGGACAAATTATTTCGAGGAGCTGCCCAAGAACCAATTGGACCTGGGACTGTTTCTGGAAAGCGACCGCATGCGATCGCTTGCCGTGACCCAGGACAATCTTGACAACCAGCGTAACGCAGTGCAGGAAGAGCGCCGCCTGGGTGAAGATAACCAGCCCTATGGCCACGCGTTCCTCGATATCGACAACATCGCATATGACAACTTCGCGTACAAGCATTCGACGATCGGCGAGATGTCCGACCTGAATGCCGCCTCCGTTGAAGATGTCAAGGAGTTCTTCCGCATCTACTACGCTCCCAACAACGCGGTCTTGACGCTCGTGGGTGATATCGACCCCGCTGAGGCTTTCGAGAAAGTAAAAAAGTACTTCGGAAGCATTCCCTCTCAAGCTGCTCCACCGAAAGTCGATATGACTGAGCCGCCCCATTATGGAGAAAGGCGGGAAACGATTCACGACCCGCTGGCGCGCACGCCCATGGTGATCTTGGCCTACCACATTCCCGCCGGCAACACGCCGGATAACGAAGCCTTCCACGTCTTGGCAAATGTGCTGGGGCAGGGACAAAGCTCGCGGCTCTACCAGCATTTGGTGAAGGACAAGCAATTCGCCACGCAGGTGTTTGCCCAGGCGGATGAGCGCCGCGGGCCCAGCCTGCTTTATATCTACGCGTTTTTGCGGCCCGGAGTGAAACCTGAAGACTGCGAGGCGGGCATTCGGGATGAAGTAGCCGCGGTCCAGAAGGACGGCATCACCAATGACGAGCTTGAAAAGGCGCGGGTGCAGTTCCTGCGCAGTCAGATTCAAACCAGGGAATCGGACCTTTACACTGCCATCCTGATTGGGCAGTATGCCGTCTACTTCAATGACCCCAATCTGATCAACACCAAGGTCAATCAATTTGACGCGGTTACGGCCGCTCAGGTGAAGGATGCTGCGCAAAAGTACCTGGTGCCGGAACAGCTTGCCCTGGTTACGGATTTGCCCGCGGCGTCAGCTCGCAAACCAGCTAGAGCGCAGAAGGAGGGGAAATAGTTATGAATACGAATCGTCCAACTCTCATCCATTCTCTGGCGGCCCTCATGGCGCTGACGGCAGTGGCGATGCCGGCGTTTTCTCAGCAGCAACAACACGGCGCGGAGCTGTCCAAAGTGGTGCACAAGAATCGCGCGCCGGTGAATAACGAAACGCTGAAGGTCACGCTGCCGAAGCCTGTCGTCACCAAACTGCCCAACGGACTCACGGTGCTGGTGCTTGAGCGGCACAAATTGCCCACTGTAAACATTGTTCTTCAAATCGGGACCGGCGACATGTCTGACCCCAAGGATTTGCCGGGGCTCGCGGGTTTCACCGCCGACATGCTTCGCGAAGGAACAACCCACCGGACCAGCTCGCAACTGGCCGTGGATATCGATCGGCTTGGGGCGACATTGTATTGTGACGCGGAGTTCGGGTCCACCTCCTCCGTCGTCGTGGCTTCGGGCCTTTCGACCAGCACCAGTCAGATTCTGGACTTAATCGCTGACGTTGCGCTGAACCCCAGCTTTTCACAGGACGAATTGGATAAGTACAAGGCGCGACAGCTCTCCGACCTTGAGCAGGAGCGGTCGCAACCTTACGCTCTGGCCAATGAAAGATTTCACCAGGCGCTTTACGGGGATTTCCCGGCCTCCGTTACGTTGCCGACTTCGGATTCCATCAAGAATGTCACCACAGGAAATCTGAAGGAATTCCACGACAAATACTATGTGCCCAGCAACGCAATTCTGGCCGTGGGCGGGGATGTGGAGGCGAAAGAGTTTATTGAACTCTGCCGGAAGGCCTTTGGTGACTGGCAAGGCGCGCCCGTCCCCAAGCCGGATTGGAGTCATCTTCCTGCCCCCGCTTCAGCCAAAATCTATCTTGTGGACCGGCCGGATTCCGTGCAGACCAATATCGTGGCCGGGGATTATGGCGCGCGGCGGACCGATCAGGACTACATTTCGCTGGTCGTCATGAATCGTGTCCTGGGTGGCGGCCCGCAGGCGCGGCTGTTCCTGAACCTTCGTGAAACCCACAGCTATACTTACGGCGCTTACAGCCGCGTGGGAGACGACGAGTATCCCCAACCTTGGGCGGCGAACACGGAGGTGCGCAACGCGGTGACGGACGGCTCCATGGAGCAACTGATGTATGAGTTCAAGCGCATTCGTGACGAGAAAGTTCCTGAAAAGGAGTTGAGCGATGCGCGGCGCTCCATCGTGGCCAGTTTTGCCCTCTCGCTGGAGCAGACCCAGCAGCTCCTTTCGCGTTACATCCTGGTTCAGGTTTATGATCTGCCCGCGGACTACTGGGATCGCTACCCGGTGGAGGTGGGGCAGACGACTGCTGATGCAGTGCAGGCCGCCGCGCGAAAATACGTGGACCTGGACCACCTGCAATTTGTGTGCGTCGGCGACGCCAAGCAACCGGGTAATGACAAAAATGAATCCATACGCGAAGTTTTGAAGAAGTATGGGACTGTGGAAGTCTATGACACGAACGGGAAGAGGGAGGATTAAGGTTTTTTCTGTGTGGGTCGACGAAACTACTGGAAGCTGTTCCGAGACCCTCGGTATTGGGTTGACGCTTTGACAAAGGGGCGCTTGAAGTTTCCCCCGCAGTTCGCGGCATCGGGCCGATACCGGATCTGTCGGGACTCCCTGGAGGAGAGCGAGTTCATTAGCCTGGGGTGAAACCCCCGGAAAGCGGCCCCGCCTTTGGCGCCCCTCTCTCCCGCGCGGGGAGAGGGGATGGGGGCGAGGGGTTGCTCTGCAAGCGCAGACCGGCAAGTCCAGGGCCTATCTCTCTTTTTCCGTCGCGTCTCTCCCATGTCCAATTCCCGCCGCTACGGGGCGATTCACGTCGCCGGTATGTTCTATGTTTTTGGAAGCATGAACTGCCGTCCGGAGTGGAAGTGGACACCGCTTCATTGCCGCAGCAGGATCGCCTGAAATTCCGGGACGATTTCCCCACACGACAATTCCATGGGCAGAAGGAGGAGGCGAATTTGCCCCTCCTCGTTTGACGGGGTGCGGAAATCGCGCTATTTTGCTAATTGAGGATCGCGTAGACGATTCGTGCAGCCCCTCGACTTTGGCGTATGGCGTTTACGATCCGAAATCTGAAAATCCGCGACCAGATCCTCCTGGTCACCTTCCCCCCTCTTTTCGTCTTGCTTTGCGCCGTAGCGCTTTTCTTCTACGCCTATTGGAGCGCCATCAACACGGAGCGCGCGGCCTTGCGGTCCAAGGAGCGCGTGGTGCGGGGAGAATCCTTTCTGCGGCACGCCACCGAAGCCTCCATGGCAGTGAGAGGATATGTTTTCAACCATCGCCAGGATCTGCTTGCCTCCTATGACAAGTCCGTGAAGGAAGGGCAGGAGGACCTCCTTGCCCTGGTTGACCTCGATGCCGTGGATTCCGGCGAACTTCAGGAGGTCATTCGAATTCGCGCGGAATTCGACCAGATGCAAAGTCAGTGGGCCCTGCCCAGCATGGACAAAGTTCGCGCCGGCGCAGAATTGGACCAAAATGCGGTTATGTCGGACGGCCAATCGCGGCTGGCGGATATCCGCGTCCATGTTCTGAAACTGCGGAACGAAGACGAGGGGCAAAACGTCAGCGAAATGACGAGCGCGGAAAAGGTGATTCAACGCATGCTGGTGGTGGGAGTCACACTGGCAGCGCTGCTGGCCGGGATTCTGGTGTTCCTGACGGGTGTCGTGACGCGCCTGATTGTGGCGCCCGTCCTGCAACTGATTCGCGCCTCAGAATTGGTCGGGCGGGGTGATTTCTCACCGGAGCTCCCGCCCGTCGTGGACAATGAGTTCGGAGTTCTTTCCCGGAGCTTTTCCCAGATGACCAGCGCCTTGCGGCGCGAACGTGAGGAGATTGCTTCCCTGAACCGGTTTTCCGAAGCGGTCACGCAATGCACTTCGGAGCTGGAGGTGTACGATCTGGTCCTTCACTCCTTGCGAGAGCGCTTTCAGCCCCGCCAGGTAATTATTTTCAAATTGAATGCCGCCGAGAATTACCTGGAAGCGGCCGCAACGCTCGTGCCGCTGCCGAAAGAGGAGGGCTCATGGCCGGTGATCGAAGAACCCCACAATTGCAAAGCCGTGCGCACGGGGCGGTCATTTGTGGTGAACGATGTGCAGATTGAACCCCTCTGCCCGTCGAAGTTTGTGCTCCCCACGGAAGGGAGCTACTACTGCGGACCCTTGATTGCCGGCGGAATCATCATCGGCGCTGTGCGCATGGAGGCGGCAAAGGACCTGTGGACTCCCGATCGCCAGCGCCTGCTGGAGAGCTATCTCAGCGGCGCCGCCTCCGCGCTTTCCAACATTCGCCTGTTGGACCGCATGAAGCAACAGGCCAACATCGACGTCCTGACGGGACTCTACAACCGGCGCTTTCTGGAAGATTACACGCGCAAACTGTTTGCCATTGCCCGCAGGCGCGCGCAGCCCGTGGGCGTGATCATGCTCGACCTGGACCACTTTAAGAGCTTCAATGACATCTATGGCCATGAAATTGGCGACCGCGTGCTGCGCCATTTTGCCAAGACCGTCACCAATTGCATGCGCGAAACCAACCTCGCGGCGCGCTACGGCGGGGAGGAGTTTGTCGTCATTCTCCCTGACACCAGCGCCCAGGCCTGCACGGTGGTGGCCGAGCGAATTCGCAAGGCCGTCATGACCATGGTGGTTCCCTCCAACACGGAAAAACCCCTGCCCCAGCTTACCGTGAGCGTCGGAGTCGTGGCTTTTCCCGAGCACGGCCAGACCCTTGAGGAAATTATTCAGGCTTCCGACAAAGCCCTCTATGAATCGAAGCGGAGCGGGCGCAACCGTGTCACCGTGGCGGCTGAGCCGGATAGCGTGGCAGGGTAACAAGGGTGGGAAAGTTTCTACAGAAGATAATTCCGAACTGTGATATTATCCCTGTTTGTAATCAGCCGCCGCCCGCCGTGGTGTGATTGTGGGCAGGGGCCAAATCAAACGGAAAACGCAGGGATTCTTTCCAAAGCATTCGAAACATCCTTTTAGAGACTATTATGCCGAAACAAACCAAAAAATATCCGCGCGCGCTGCTCGCTCGCGCCAGGAAGATCAAGTTGCTCCTCATGGACGTTGATGGGGTATTGACCGACGGGAAGTTTTATTATGTGCCCCGGCCGGGTGGCGGTCTGGTTGAGACCAAGGGCTTCGACTCACGCGATGGGCTGGGCCTGCGTCTGGCCCACTATGCCGGGCTCATGACTGGAATCATCACCGGGCGGAGTTCGCTCGTCATCGAGTATCGCGTCAAAGACCTGGGAATACATTTCCTGCAACAGGACGCGCTGGAAAAAATCGAGCCCTACGAAAAAATCCGCAATGCCGCGCAGGTAGTGGATTCTGAAGTCTGCTACATCGGCGACGACTTGACGGATTTGCCGTTGCTCACCCGGGTTGGACTGGGCATCAGTGTGGCCAATGGCGACGATCTGGTGCGCAAACACGCTCATTACTGCACTCGTCAAAGGGGCGGCGCCGGCGCGGTGCGTGAGGCCATTGAGCTAATTTTGCTTGCGAAAGGGAAGTGGGCGGGAATTTTGAAGTCCTACCTTCGCGGTGACCGCGCCCTGGACCTGAAAACCTACGACCGCGCCGAGGCGCGGCCCTTGCCTCGATCCGAAGGATCACGGCGAACAACACGCGGGGCCGGCTCCTCGAGCACCTCAAGATAATCTGAACCGCGCGCGTAACTTCCGACCGACCATGGAGGGACTATTTTGCGCGGGGTCGAAACATTTCGCCTGCCTGCCGGGCCACGAGTCTGCGCGGTGCGAGCCGCTGGACGAAAACCAGCAGCCGGTTGATCGAGCGCGTAACGGCCAGGCTTTTCCCGCGCTGCAAGGCGCGCAGGCCGCGCTCGACAACCTCCTCGGGCGATTGCAGCCCTCCGGGGAAGTTGAGCTTTTGAAAATGCCCCGCGTCAAAGAAATTGGTTGCCGTCCCGCCCGGGCAGAGCGCCAGCACCTTGACGCCGTGTCGCGCGACTTCCTCTGCCAGCCCCATGGAAAAACTGGTTACGTAAGCTTTGGTGGCTGCGTAGACGGACGTATAGGGAATGGGCTGGAAGCTGGCAGTCGAGGAGACATTGATGATGCCCCCGCCCCGCCGCGAAATCATGTCCGGCAGAAGCAGGCGGGTCAGTTCCGTCAGCGCAACGATGTTCAAGCGGAGCATTTCGGATTGGCGGGCAAGCGGCAGCTCCGCGAACTCGCCGTGCTCCCCGAAGCCGGCATTATTCACGAGCAAGCTGACGTTGATCCCGCGCTCTTTCAGCAGACCAGCCAATCGCGCGGCGGCCTCCGGTATGCTGAGGTCCATTTCCACGATTTCAATGCTTACCTGATTCTTCGCAGCAATCTCCGACCTTATCGCCTCAAGTCTGTTCCGGGACCTGGCTACCAAAACGATGTTTTGGCCGCGGCCGGCAAGCGCACGCGCAAAGCAGGCGCCAATTCCGCTGGAGGCTCCTGTAATCAGCGCGAACAAATTCCCGGCTGCGTTGGCTCCCGTGGATTGTGGACTGGGCCGTTCAGGCATGACGCGACCTCCGCCTCTGAAATTCCGGGTTGATGTGGCGCTGGCCCGAAGCCATCAGGCGTTCGGCCTCGACGCGAGATTTG
>JASIKV010000004.1 GCA_030049455.1 Terriglobia bacterium | reverse complement strand
GATTCAGGCTTCGTATTACGCGCTGGAGGGCACGGACGATTTGCTTGAAACGCTTGAGCGCATCCGCGCGCGCCCCAACCCGGAATTGCAGTTGCTCGGCGCGGTCGTCACGCTTTTCGACAAGCGCACCAACCTGGCGCGCGACATCTACAAGCAGGTGCAGCAGGTTTTCGGCGGTAAAGTTTTTAAAACCGTGATTGGCAAGAACGTGCGCCTGGAGGAGAGCCCCGCCTACAAGGAGACAATCTTCAGCTTCGCGCCGGATTCCAGCGGCGCCAGTGAATACGCGCAGCTTGCCAAGGAGGTCATGCAACGTGTCAGTTAGACGCGCGGGTTTGCCCCTGACCGTCAAAATGCGGCACAACTCGCATTACGTGGAAGACATCATTTCGCGCAGCGGCGCCGCCATCGGCCGCATGATTCCGATTGAGCAGATTCAGCCCAACGCCGATCAGCCGCGCAAGGAATTGGGCGAATTGCAGGGCCTGACCGACTCGATGCGCGAAAAAGGCGTGCTGGAGCCGCTGCTGGTGCGGTATCTCCCCGGCTCCGATAAGTTCATGATCATTTCCGGTGAGCGCCGCTTTCATGCCGCGCGCGCCGCAGGTCTGCGCGAATTGCCCTGCATTGAAAAGGACGTGGACGAAGGCGAGACCATGGAAATCGCTCTCATCGAAAACCTTCAGCGCAAGGACCTGACGCCCTTTGAGGAAGCCGACGGCGTGCAAGCTCTTGCCGACCGCTTCGCATTGACCCACGCCGATATCGCCACGCGGATTTCCAAGTCGCGCTCTTCGATTACGGAGACGCTGAGCCTGCGCAACATTCCCGACGCCGTCAAGGCGCTGTGCATCGAATCGGGCGTGACCTCAAAGTCTCAGCTTCTGCAGGTGGCGCGCCAGCCGGATGAGGCGAAAATGCGCGCCCTCGCCAAGCGATTCGCCCTGGGCCTGGTGAATCGCGATCAGGCGCGCGAGGAGCGGAATCCCGAAAAGAAACCCCGCCAGGCCATCTTCCGTTTTGTCCCTCCTGCCAGGGAGTTCAAGCTGGTTCTGAAGTTCCGCAAAGGTCACGTGGAGCGCGACGAGGTCGTTGCCGCGCTGCGCAAGATCATTGAATCGCTGGAAAAGGAATGAAACAAGTTTTCAGTCGTCAGTCATCTGTCGTCAGTAAAGGCTTTTACTGACGCCTGAAAACTGACGACTATGATTTGTCCTCTCCTTTTCGTTTACGGCACATTGCGCCGCGGCAGGGAATTGCACCATCACCTCCGGCGCCTGGGCGCGCGCTTTGCGGGAAGGGCGCGAGTTGCGGCGGTGCTCTACAAGCGGCGGCGATACCCGGGTGCGCGGCCCACAGGGCGGCTCGGCCAATGGGTTCCGGGCGAGCTCTTTGTTCTTCGGCGGCCCGCGCGCGATTTGCTGGTGCTGGATATCGTGGAGGGGTCCGTTTCCGGCGGCCTGCAGGCCTGCGAGTTCGTGCGAGGCAGCGCGGAAGTTGTGCTGGATAACGCCGCGCGGCGCCATGCCTGGATTTACTGGCTTGGGGTTGGGCCCTTTTCGAGAGGACTTCTATGGGTAGCAGCGCAGAAAGCCGGCGCGGTGTAGTTCTGGAATCGGCGCGCCTGCGTTTTGCGACCTGGAGGCGTGAAGACTGGCCGGAGTTCCGAATTCTCGCCACCGACCCGCGGGTGGTGCGCTACATCAGCAGCGGCCAGCCGTGGACCGACGAGCGCATTCAGGAATTCGTCACGCGCCAGTGCAACCACTGGGAGAAGCTGCGCCTCTGCATGTGGAAGCTGCTGCCGAAGGATGGCGACCGGCTGATCGGAATCTGCGGGCTTCAGCCGCTGCCGGAAACCCCGGAGATTGAAATCGGCTGGTGGCTGGGGCCCGAGCATTGGGGAAAGGGCCTGGCGACGGAAGGTGCGCGGATTGCCATTTCTTACGGTTTTGAAATCGCGCGTCTCGACCGCATCGTGGCCGTTGCGCAGGCTGCCAATCGCGCCTCCACGCATGTGATGGAAAAGCTGGGAATGGAATTCGAAAAGGAGACGGTGAGCCGGGGATGCGAGGTGGTGCTCTACGGCATTGCGCGCTGGCAGTACAAGGCGGGAGCATAGCGTGCCTGACGTTTCGCCTCCACCCCTCAACCCTGCGCAAGTGGAGAGGCTTGAACGCCTGCTGAAGGCCGGCTACCAATTCACTACCTTCGAGCAATTCGCGCGCTTCCCGGCCGCGGAAAAGGGGGGATTTGTCGCGCTGCTCGACATTTCCAGCGGCGGCGTGCGGCAGTTTGGCAGCGTCGGCTATCACCTGGGAACCGGCATCGGCGTTTTGATTGATCGTCCGGGCGGAAAGGCCTTCGTTTGGAAAAGTGAATCGCGCCAAGCCACTCCCGAACTGCTGGCGGAATACGAAAAGGTGAAACTGGAGCTGGCGGAGTTGTTGAAGGAGATTGGGCTGTAGCGGCGGACTGCGACCGCCGTTGCGGCCGGAAAGGGCGCGGTCGTCGATTGACGCTACAGTTCGTGGCGCGCGGGCGCCGCAGAAGATGATGACGGAATCACTCGACATTCTAATCGTTGGCGCGGGTCCCACGGGCCTTGCCTGCGCGATCGAAGCCGTGGAGCGCAAGCTGCGTGTGCTGGTGGTTGAAAAGGGCGTGCTGGTGAATTCAATTTACAACTACCCCAGCACCATGACGTTTTTCACCACGCGCGAG